>DALYUO010000024.1:9129-10587 GCA_031981225.1 Pararcticibacter sp. | reverse complement strand
GGACATTCGGGTATTTATGGATCGCAAAGAATAGCCGTCTCCAAATTTCACTTATCCCATCCAGAAGAACGCACTCTTAAAGACATAAAAAAAAAATTCAAAACCAATGACAGAGGAACTCAAAATAACTAAGATGGGAAAGCTACGTATTTACATGACTACCGGAGAATCCATTCAATCCAAAAACCTGTTAAGAAAGTTTTTTCCTAAAATCAAATACTTAAAAATTATGGAGGAAGCAAAAGTCTCCGGTATTATGAATGCTCACGTTTTTCATACCCATGCAGCGGTACAAAAAGGCGGAAAAATTACTCAGTATTCAATTGAAGGCGATACATCGGGCTTAACTGTTTGTTTAGAATTAGTGGATGAAAAAGCAAAGCTGCAACGTTTCTTTATAACCCATAAAGACATCCTGAAAGAAAACACAGTCATCTATAAAGAAGTAGAGTTCTGGGAATACCCTCAATTATAAGATATGATTAAACTTTTTTTCATCGTCGGCTTAGGTGGGGCTTTAGGGAGTTTTCTAAGGTACTGTACAGGCATATTATTTTCTAAATGGCATCTCGCTGCTTTCCCTTACAGTACTTTTACAGTGAATATTTTGGGTAGTTTGATCATTGGATTACTATTCAGTACTTCCGAAAAATATCATTGGATTTCCCTTAACTGGCGCCTGTTCTTAATAACCGGTTTTTGTGGCGGTTTTACAACTTTTTCCACTTTCGCCTATGAAAATATTAAGCTATTGCAAGAAGGAAATACAATGTATTTTATTTTATATAGTGTGGGCAGTTATGCCCTAAGCCTTTTAGCAGTAATAGCGGGTATAAGCATCATTAAAATATTTTAAAGCAACATATCATGACTTACAAAAAAATACTCATCGCTGTGGATAACAGTGCCTTTTCGCTGAAAGCGGCGGAAATAGGTTTTGATTTAGGACATCAGTTGGATGCGGAAGTCGCCTTGCTTTTTGTCATCAACCGTCAAAAGGAAAATGTAAATATAGAAACTGGCCCAACCAGAGAAGTAAGTGAAATGATATTACTTAAAGAAGCTGAAGAAACCATAGATCAGTTAATCAAAATGTACAATGGCACTAAAAAGTTATATCGCTTTACACCGGAAGGTTTTCCAAAAGAAGAGATACTCAATATTGCAAAAGAATGGGAGGCGGATTTAATTGTAATTGGCACACACGGGAGGACTGGACTATCTCACTTATTCAAGGGGAGCATCGCGGAGCACATTGCGCATCATGCTTTAGTGCCTGTGTTTATTATTCCACCTGGAATAAAATAAAACACTTACAATATCTAAAAGATTTGAGAGCTTCCTATGGAAGCTCTTTTTTATTTTTTTCAATCGTCACTTAATTTTTTTCTCGCTGATAATCAGCAGGGTACAAAGGGTACAACTCAGGTACAGAAAAAGTTGGACTTGTAACGCCCT
>DALYUO010000024.1:5667-9119 GCA_031981225.1 Pararcticibacter sp. | reverse complement strand
TCTTTTGCTATAGAAATCTTTAGTAAATGACCTGGCATAATGCCGGATTGAATTGAGAAAATGATAAAACGAAAAGCGTATGTTAACTAACATTTCATGGACAGACTACTTGATAGCAGTCGCCATATTATTAGCCATTTATTACCTGTATGTGGTAGTGCAATATTTTTCTGCCGATATCCAAGAATTCTTTTACCGGAAACGGAAAGTGAACTTCAAGGCAGCCTTGTCCAATGATACAGACGGAGGAACCATTTTGTCCGCTGAAGAAAGCAGCGGAACCGAAATAGATGCTTTTGAAGAAACCTCAGATGATGAATTCGCAGAAGTAGAACATCTCATCGAGCGCCTGAAAGGTGTGATTGCAGATGCCTCTACTAAAAAGCTGGTTCCACAAGAGTTTAAACATTACCTGCACCTGGTACTTAAGGAATATCCATCTGTACAGAATTCTCCCCTCCGGTCATCTGTCAATGAGCTGATCGTATCAGAGTGCGAAAAATATAGTGCTGTTACACTTAGTGAAGATGAGGTGGATTTGTTGTGGAAGGATGCCGTGTAACAGCCTTAGCGGAGTGTGCCTCCCTGTCCGTCCCGATGCGTAAGGGCAAAGTGTGGATGGTTAACGGGTACTGTGATAGCGAAGCCGCTCCGCTTCTTTTATTTCCCCTTGATTGATTTGAAACTTTAAAAAAACGTGTTATGGAAATGTGCAGAAGGAAAAGAAAAAGGTTTAACCGAAAAAGGTTTATCATATTATGCGCTGTAGTGGCGCTCATCGCTATTCATTATGGGGCGTTTGCCCAGGACGGTATTCAAGGCATCAATGAAGCCAATACCAAAGTACGCAGCTATTTCGCTGCTGGAACTCAGCTCATGTATGCCGTGGGCGCTTTACTCGGCCTCATCGGGGCGGTCAAAGTCTACCAGAAATGGAATGCCGGTGACCAGGATACCGGCAAAGTAGCCGCTGCCTGGTTTGGTAGTTGTATTTTTTTGGTGGTAGTCGCTACCGTGATCCAATCCTTCTTTGGCGTTTAAAACGGGATATATGCAAAGTATGCTCAAAGAAAAGTTGTGGACGTACATCGTCCACAACAATCCCGATCTAATGTTTAGCCTTCAAGAAGATTATTCAGTTACCCGTTATCTGGAAGAAAAGGTAAATTCAATTATGCCGGTCGCCGGGCAGTTGCTTACAGAAGGCAGGCCCCTATATGCTGTTGAAGAGCTCTGCCTGGAGACACTGACGGAGGATTTGAAACCCTCACGGTATCTATACATCCGGTCAGTTATCGAAGAAGAATTTAAACAGGATTACGACCGGCTGAAAGAAAATGGGGTTCTCACTTTTGAGATCGTAAATCTTATCGAAGCCTGCAAAGACATCTTTAGTGATTTTGGATTTAGTCGTGAAAATGAAGAAAACAGGCATTTAAAATATGCCATTATTGGGCAGATACATCAGTATTTGCTGTAAAGTCAAAGAAAAGTGAAGAAAGAAAATGTGTGGTTATGGCTTATAATGTATCCCAAAAACTTCGTGATAATCTAAAGGCGATCCGCATCGCACTGGACTATCAAAAAGGTAATCCGTTGTCAGCGGAAGATGTCGCCAGCTTGAAAAGCTATTCAGGCTTTGGCGGTATCAAAGCCATATTATATCCCCATGGTTCACCGGAGGAATGGCAAACCAATGGTGCCACTAAAGAGGATCTGAAACTGCACAAAGATATAATCCAGCTCCATGATCTGCTGAAAGAAAATTATTCAGAAAAGGAATACAAAGAAATTGTTGGTTCATTACGTAACAGTGTACTGACCGCATTTTATACACCTGATATTGTTCCCAAAACATTATACACTGCGCTTAGCGGCCAAGGCATTGAACCAAAGCGAATGTATGAACCCTCTGCGGGTTCCGGTGTGTTTATTAGTGAAGCCGTTAATGCATTTTCGAAACTGGAGCAAATTACGGCGGTAGAAAAAGACCGGCTTACCGGTCTGGTACTTTCGGCAATCAACAGCAGCCTGAATGTTAAAACGGACACGCATATTACGGGCTTTGAAGAAACTCCCGTTCAGGATAATGGCACTTATGATTTGGTCGTAAGCAATATACCTTTCGGTAATTTCTCTGTTTATGATGAAGCCTATCCTGACAAAGAGTTGTCGGGTAAAATACATAATTACTTTTTTGCTAAAGGCTTAGACAAGCTCGCTGATGGCGGGTTAATGGCCTACATAACTACAGATGCTTTTCTTAACAGTCCTTCCAATCATTCTGGAAGGCAATACCTTTTTAAGCATGCCGATTTTGTGAGCCTGTCCGTGATGCCTGATAACCTGATGAAAGATACAGGCAATACAGAAGCTCCCAATCATTTGCTGATTGTCCAGAAAAACGAAAACAAGGAACAACTTTCATATAGCGAGAAGTTGCTGATTGATGTTGAGCAACTCAAAAACGAATATGGAAGCTACAACCAAAACCTCTACCTGTTCAATCATAAGGAAGTAATTATTGGCAACGAAGTGAAGCCCGGTAAGAACCAATATGGTCAAGCTCATGAAACGGTTTGGCAGCAGGGCGATATAAATGCTATTGCAGGAAAATTCGCCGAAACCCTGAACGAGGGCTTTACCAAACGGTTTGACAGTAACCGTTACATACAGGCGCAAACGATAAGGATTATCCCGTCAGAAACAACAGGCAAAAAGCTGACCTATTTACCAATGCCGGAGAATAAAGCCGAAACCGTATCGGTGCAATTAGGCTTATTTGACACAGCCCCTGCGGAAAATATCAATAGAGCGATAGACTATATAAATCCGTTGGACGAAACAGTTGTACAAAAAGAAACAGCCCGTATTATAAGCACCATACGCACTACTGATAATCCCGGGCATGAGAATATCCTATTGCTCACTGCTAAACAACATAAGAGCAACCGTTATTTATATAAGCTGTATTCCAACGTAAAGGAAGTAAATCACCTTTCGGCCAACTGGATGGATGCTCGCCTTTTAACGCATGAGCTGACAGGAATATCCAATTATCTGAAGCAATTTGACCATGCTTTTAAATATGAAGGCGACCAGACCCTAAACGGCTTGTTTCGTTTTGAACAAAAGGAAACGCTTCCCTATACAAGATTGAAATCTTTTTACAAGGAAGGTACATTGGTAGTACATCTTGGACAGGTAGGTGCAATCGGTAGTCCAGATCCCGACTTTAAACAAGCTATATTTCATCCGCTCGGCATTCAGGGTAACAAAAGTTTCTATGAAAGCTATACAGCACTTCGGGATTTCTATCTTGAACTATCGGCCAAAGAAATAGCAGGCGAAACCATAAATGAACAGGATAGGGAACAACTTAATGACAATTATGACCGCTTTGTTTCGCAGTACGGTCTATTAAACAGTCCAGGTAACCGCAGGAATATCCT
>DALYUO010000024.1:2725-5654 GCA_031981225.1 Pararcticibacter sp. | reverse complement strand
GCAACCATGTGTATAAGAATCCAGTGAATAATGAATGGGAGACTGCCGATCAATACTTGAGCGGAAATGTGGTGGAAAAATTAAAACAGGCCGAACACCTATCCAGCCAGTTTCCGGACAATCCACAGTACCTGCGCAGCGCTGAAGCCATGCAAAAAATACAGCCCGAGCGCATCCCTTTTGATCTGCTTGATTTTAACTTGGGCGAACGCTGGATACCAACCCACTATTATGAAAAATTTGCCTCTAACCTATTTGAGCAGGAAACCAGCATCAATTACTTTCCCTCACTGGATGCCTTCAAAGTAAGTACCGGCATGAATATGAAAGTGGCCAGAGAATTTGCCGTTACGCCTAAAAGTGGCAGGACAACCTACGGTTATACCATGCTGGAACATGCGCTGGAAAACACCACGCCCTTCTTTACTTATGAGGTATCTATCGGTGACGGAAAAACCATACGCCTGCCCGACAACGAAGCCATACAACTGGCGCATCAAAAGATTGAGCAAATCCGTACAGGTTTCGTCGGCTGGCTCAAAGAGCTGCCTGATACAGAAAAAAAGTACATTGAGAATTTATACAATGATACATTCAATTGCTATGTACTGCGGGAGTTTGATGGCAGTCATCTCAACTTTCCGGGGCTGAATAAAAAAACACTTGGCATTGAAGATCTGTACAGTTCTCAAAAAAATGCAGCCTGGCGTATTATACAAAACAAAGGGGCATTGGTAGATCATGAAGTCGGCCTGGGCAAAACCCTGACCATGATTGTTTCCGCTCAGGAAATGAAGAGGCTGGGCATCGTACACAAGCCTATGATCCTGGCTTTAAAAGCCAATGTCAACCAGATTGCCGAAACCTATAAGAAAGCCTATCCCAATGCCCGTATTCTTTTTCCTGGAGAAAATGATTTTACGCCTGCCAAAAGGCTGCGCCTTTTCCATGAGATAAAAAATAACAATTGGGACTGCATCATTCTTACCCATGACCAATTTGGTAAAATCCCTCAATCGCCAGAAATACAGAAGCAGATTTTTCAATCAGAATTGGACAACATAGAAAGCGATCTGGAAACCGCAAAAGATCTTGGAGGCGACATCTCTAAAAAGATGCTAAAAGGTCTGGAAATACGAAAAAACAATCTGGAAGGCCAGTTGAAAACCGTATTAAAGAATATCGAGGAAAAGAAAGATGCCGGTATCAACTTCAGGGAAATGGGCATTGACCATTTGTTCGTAGACGAAGCTCATAAATTCAAGAACCTGACATTTACAACACGCCATAACCGCGTGGCAGGATTGGGTAATATGGCAGGCAGCCAAAAGGCACTGAACATGCTTTTTGCCGTACGTACTTTGCAGGAGCGGTTTGATGCTGATTTATGTGTGACTTTTTTATCAGGTACGCCCATCTCCAATAGCCTGACCGAGATGTACCTTCTCTTCAAATACCTGCGCCCTAAAGAAATGGAGCGTCAGCGTATTGAAAACTTCGACGGCTGGGCGGCGGTATTTGCCCGAAAAACCACCGATTTTGAGTTTAGTGTAACCAATGAAATTATCGCCAAAGAGCGTTTTAGACATTTTATTAAAGTGCCGGAACTGGCCTTGTTCTACAATGAGATCACCGATTATAAGACCGCCAAACATATTCGCCTCGACAAACCAGAACTGAACGAAACACTGGTAAATATTAAGCCTACACCTGAACAAACTGAATTCATCAAAAATCTGATGCAGTTCGCTAAAACTGGTAACGGCGAATTGATTGGACGTGGCAAGCTTACACCTGAAGAAGATAAAGGCAGGATGCTGATTGCGACCAACTATGCCAAAAAAATGGCTGCGGACATGCGTTTAATTAATGACAGGAGATTTAGCGACCATCCAGACAATAAAGTAAATGTTAGTGCCAGGAAGATTGCGGAGATATACAATCAAACTACACCGCATAAAGGAACGCAGATTGTCTTCTCAGACATTGGTACACCCAAACCAAACGAGTTCAATATTTACGATGCACTAAAAGTTAAGCTGTTAAGAGACTTTAATATTCCTGTGGCGGAGATCACTTTTATACATGACTGGACAGATAAAAAGAAACCCGAGCTTTTCCGTAAAATGAACAAAGGCGAAATACGCATTCTGCTCGGCAGTACGGAAAAAGCAGGAACAGGCTTGAATGTGCAGGAACGTGTAGTTGCCATGCACCACCTGGATATTCCCTGGAAGCCATCGGAATTGGAGCAGCGCAATGGTCGCGGGGCCAGGCAGGGCAATAAGGCAGCAAAAGAGTATTACGATAACAAGGTACAGAACTATGTATATGCCGTAGAGCAATCGCTGGACAATTACAAGTTCAACCTGTTGAAGAATAAGCAAACCTTCATTTCTCAAATGAAGAATTGTGAGCTGAATGTACGCACCATTGATGAAGGTGCGATGGACGAAAAGAACGGGATGAATTTTTCGGAATACATCGCCATTCTTTCGGGGGATACCTCCCTATTGGAAAAATCAAAGCTGGAAAAAAAAGTAGCGGTGATGGAAAGCCTGAAGGTATCCCATTTCAGGGAAGTGGGCCGTAACAGATATCAATTGGAGAGCCTGCAAAACGAAAGTGTTTCTACCATTAAAACACTGGAGAAATTAACTACCGATGAAACAGCCTATAAGAATAAACTTCAGTTTGAAAAGGACGGTATAAAATCCAACCCTATACAACTGGATGGCATCGGACCGTCAGACAGTGAAGGTGTAGGGAAGTACCTTATCAGTCTGTATAAAGACTGGAAACCCAGAACTGAAGAGGAACATGAGCGAAAAATCGGCAACCTGTACGGCTTTAACCTCTATATCAGGAGACAGCAGGAAGCATATGAAGAAAACGGCATGTTTGAATACCGTTATTCCAATAGTTTCTA
>DALYUO010000024.1:2178-2715 GCA_031981225.1 Pararcticibacter sp. | reverse complement strand
CAATAACGGGCTTCCGAACACTGATAATTCCAAGCTGGCTGCAAGGCATTTTCTCAATGCTATTGACCGGGTAGAAAGCCTGAAAGAAAAATACGAGCGTACACTTTCAGAGCTGAAAACAGAAATACCCAAACTGGAACAACTCACTACGAAACCTTTTTTACAGGAAGCAGAGTTGCAAGCGATGAAAAGCGAACTATCGAACCTGGAACGGCAGATCGCTATTAAAATACAAGAAAACCAGTTAAAGCAGCACCAGGTACAGGAGGCCGATGCAGTTAGCCCCGAAGAAACACCAGTAATCAAGTTGATGCCCGGTAAAGAACTATCAATAGTTAATGGGCACACAGTTTCAAGGGAGGTAATAGCTGCACAGCAATCCGAAGCGCCACGGGTACGCAGCAGGATGCGATTGTAAAATATTAAAGGAGAGTTATGGCAAACAGTGTCTATCAGGTCAATAAAGGAATTAACCAGAGTATTGAATTCAAGGGATTGAAGGCCCAATATATCTGGTATCTCGGCGGCGGCGTGGTC
>DALYUO010000024.1:334-2168 GCA_031981225.1 Pararcticibacter sp. | reverse complement strand
AATGGACATTATTGGCCTGCACTATTCTATATGTATTGGTGTGATCCTGATCAGTGGCACATTACTGGTCATGCGCATTTACGGAATGAGTAACAAGTATGGCGAACATGGCCTGATGAAAGCCCTTGCCCGTAAGCAGGTTCCTAAAGTGATCAAATCAAGAAGCAGAAATGTGTTTCTGAAAAAGAAAAATAACAATACCGATAAGGTAAAAATTAATTGAGATGGAAAAAGTGTTGGATGAAATTTTACCGATTATGGATGTGGAACACGACTGCATCCTGAGCAAGCAGGGCGATATAACCATTGTCTTTAAAGTAGACCTGCCGGAAATATTTACGCTCTCCGATCAGGAATACGAAGCCTTTCATCAGGCGTGGATAAAGGCTATCAAGTTACTGCCCAAATTCAGTGTGCTTCATAAACAGGATTGGTTTTTACAAAGCAGGCATAAGCCCGACTTTACAAAAGATGACACCAGTTTTTTGAGCCGGAGCAGTGAGCGGTTCTTCAATGAACGCCCTTTTCTGGCTCACAGTTGTTACATCATGCTGACCAAAAAGCCGGTGGGCAGGAAAACGGCAAGCTCCCTGTTCTCCAACCTCCTTCGCAAATCTATGGTGCCTGAAGAAACCCTTAAACCGCAGTTGTTACAGGATTTTCTGGACAGTGCCGGACAATTCAAACGCATTATGGATGACAGCGGTTTTGTAAAGCTAACCAGGCTCAGAGAAAAAGACCTGCAAAGCCATAGCCGCAAAATGGGGCTGGTTGAACAATATTGCTATTTATCGGAACGAAACGATAGTTTCCTGATGAATGATATTTCCTTTGATGAAGGCTTGCAGGTAGGTGATAAACGTTGCCAGTTGTACACATTAGGCGATGCGGCTGATCTTCCGGCTTTGTGCGGCAGCCGTATCAACTACGATCGATATTCAACCGACAAAACAAAGTTTAGCGTGGGCTTTGCTTCCACACTCGGACAGC
This sequence comes from Pararcticibacter sp., assembly GCA_031981225.1. Taxonomy (GTDB): domain Bacteria; phylum Bacteroidota; class Bacteroidia; order Sphingobacteriales; family Sphingobacteriaceae; genus Arcticibacter. The sequence goes on along the minus strand of DALYUO010000024.1, from coordinate 1,178 downwards.
TTTTGCCTTGTAACCATATTTATAACCAGTACATTTTTATTGAAGATGCACAAAAGACTATCCAGAAACTTGAAAGCAAAAGGCTAAGGCTGCAATCCTTATCAGCATATAGCCGGGAGAACCTAATTGCCAGAGACGCAACCAATGATTTTCTGAATGAGGCCATCAGCCAGCAGCGGCTTCCTGTAAAAGCGCATTTTAATGTTTTGGTATGGACAGATGATAAGGAAGAACTGAAAGACCTGAAAAATATGGTATCCTCAGCACTGGCACAGATGGACGCCGTAGCCAAACAGGAAACGGTAGGCGCTCCTCAAATCTTTTGGGCAGGAATTCCCGGCAATGCCGCCGACTTTCCGATGAATGATACCTTCGATACGTTCGCTGAACAGGCTACTTGTTTCCTAAACCTCGAAACAAGCTACCGTTCCTCATTAAGCCCTGTGGGTATTCGCATGGGCGACCGGTTGACCGGTAAGCCCGTACATGTGGATATCAGCGATGAACCTATGAAAATGGGTATATGTACCAACCGGAACAAATTCATTCTTGGCCCATCAGGTAGCGGAAAATCTTTTTTTACCAACCACATGGTGCGCAGTTATTATGAGCAGGGAACGCACATTGTGCTGGTAGATGTGGGGCACAGTTATAAGGGCCTATGCGACATGGTAAAGGGTTACTACTTTACGTATAGCGAGGATAATCCCATTCGGTTTAACCCTTTCTACATCGGTGAAGGCGATAGCCTGGATACCGAAAAGAAAGAAAGCATTAAAACCTTGTTACTGGCATTATGGAAAAAGGACGATGAGACATTCAGGCGAAGTGAGTACGTGGCTTT
>DALYUO010000024.1:0-324 GCA_031981225.1 Pararcticibacter sp. | reverse complement strand
AAATGCTATTGGCGGTTACTATGCTCATCTTGATAAACACACTGAAATCTTCGCCTGCTTTAACAGCTTTTATGCCTTTCTGAGAGATGAATATATACAAGTTTTAGAGGGCGACAGAGTAAAGGAAAAAGATTTTGATATTGATAATTTCCTGTATGTGCTCCGTCCGTATTATGAGGGTGGCGAATTTGATTACCTGCTTAATGCCACTGAAAACCTTAACCTCTTGCAAGAACGCTTTATTGTATTTGAACTGGATAATATCAAGGGTGCGCACGTAAAGGCAGCATAGTAAATATACCCATGGCAGGGTATTAGGCCAGT
>DALYUO010000023.1:29041-34318 GCA_031981225.1 Pararcticibacter sp. | reverse complement strand
GTTTTCTGTACATCCTTATTTTCCGAAATTTGACATTGTTAATTTCCGATTACACCTTTACAGTCGAGCCGGCCTACATTGGTAAATCGATCGGCAGGACTATCAGTGTAAAGTTTAATGATATTAGGAAACTGGGGAATAGCTATAGCAGCGTTATTTCTGTAACTCCCGTTAATAAAACGGCAAGCGTACTGACACTTAGCCTTGTAGACCCTGTTCCTGACAAGGGAATAGATATTATTAACAAGCTGATAGATGTATACAACCGGGAGGAGGTTGAAGACAAAAACCTCATTGCGTCTAATACGATTCTTTTTATCGATGGGAGATTAAAATATTTGGTAAGGGAACTTTCCGATGTTGAACGTGATGTGGAAAGGTATAAAAAGAAGAATGAAGTTACAAATGTTAGCTCCGAGGCACAGGATTACTTGCAGAATGCATCTGATTACACCAAGCGGCTGGCAGACTATGACATTCAGATTAATGTACTGGAGTCATTGGAAGCTTACCTTCACAGACCCGGCAGGCAGTATGATCTGGTACCCAGCAATCTCAGTGCACAGGATGTAACCCTTACAAGTCTGATTGGAAAGTTTAATGAGTTGCAGTTAGAACGTAAACGGCTTTTAACCGCCGTGCAGCCGGAAAGCCCAATTGTAGCAGGCCTGAATGAACAAATATCGGCTCTCCGGATCAACATATTAGAGAATTTACGTAACATTAAAAACGAGTTTGTGATCACGAAGGGTAAACTTAAAGAAAGTTCCTCGTCGTATGAATCGCGTATTCAGAATATTCCTTCTATTGAACGCGATCTGCTTGAAATCCAACGTCAGAAGAGCATTAAAGAAGGGTTGTATACTTACCTCCTGCAAAAAAGAGAAGAGTCGGCAATTTCCCTGGCCAGTACGGTATCCAATTCGCGGATCATAGATAAGGCGATGGCGGGAGACACTCCGGTGAAGCCACAAGGGCAACTTATTTATCTTGTTGCCTTTGTTTTTGGCTTGGGTCTTCCGGTAGCTATTATTTATATACGCGATCTGTTAAATGATAAGGTGATGTGTGTAGATGAGGTGAAAGGCATTACGGGTATGCCGATATTAGGTGAAATTGCCCATGCTCAGAATGAACAGACTCTGGTAATCACTCAGAAAAGCCGTAGTCCGATATCGGAAATGTTTCGTCTTATCCGGTCAAACCTTGAATTTGCTTCTATTGACAATAAAAACCGCGTAATACTTGTTACGTCAAGTATGAGCGGAGAGGGCAAAACGTTCTTCTGTCTTAATTTGGGAGCAAGTCTGGCTCTGACTGGTAAAAGGACCATATTACTGGAGTTTGATATTCGCAAAGCTAAACTGTTGCGGGGACTGGGGATAGATGAAACGAAAAATGGCATTGTAGACTATCTTGTTAGTGAGGAACTGGGTCCGCTCGATTTGATCCAGTCGGTTCCTGAAGTCGAAAACCTTTTTGTAATCGGCGCCGGGCCAGTGCCTCCCAATCCGGGTGAAATGTTGTTGAGCAAAAAGATATCCAATTTAATAACTACGTTGGAATCTATGTTTGATTATATCATTATTGATACTTCACCTGTAGGGCTGGTTGCTGATACGTTCTCACTTACTAAATATTCTGATATGAGTATCTATATGGTGAGGTATAATTATACGCAGAAGAATCAACTCGGGATTATCAGGGATATTTATGAAAGTAAAAAACTAAGGAATCCGTTTTTGGTGTTAAATGATGCCAAACGAGAAAACACATATGGGTATGGTTACGGGTATGGCTACGGATATAACGGTTATGGAGAATATAATGGCTATGGTAAGGAAGATGAAGCAGACAACCTACCCGATAGTGTCCTTAAGTTTTTGAGAATAAAAAAACAGTTAAATGAACAGGAATAATCCCTTATATAGTGGATTAACGTGCGATGATCACACATGTGCTCTAACAGGCTTATGACAACATAAACCTGATTATTCAACGAACTGAACATGATATAAGTGCCCATTTTGACATGTGAGTCAGGTAGCGTAGCTGTATTAAGTCGTCGGTTAGTATCTTCAATTTTACCCTACTATGAGCCATCTAAGCAGCGATCCTCTTTACAAATGGTACGCAGTGTACATTAAATCAAGAGCTGAAAAGAAAGTATATGCCGAATTAGGAAAGAAAGGTATTGAAGCCTATCTTCCTTTAGTTCGCAAGCAGAGTAAGTGGAGCGATAGGATGAAGGTAGTAGAGGAGCCTTTTCTTTCGGGTTATGTGTTTGTGCGCGTGAGTTTCAGAGAGCAATATGATGTGCTTGTTATCCCCGGAGCCTTGCGTTATGTATCATTTGAGGGCGCACCGGCGCCTATCCCCGACTACCAAATCGAAAATCTGAAGATCCTGGTGGCCGCTGGTGACCATAGCATTGAGGTGACTTCAGAGCGAATTCACAAGGGAGACAAGATCAGGGTCATAAGCGGTCCATTGACAAATGTTAATGGCGAAGTCGTAGAGATCCGCGGCAAGCGACGGATCTTACTCCGCTTTGATACTCTTGGATACTGTATCCACGCAGAGATAGGCATCAATAAAATAGACCTTTTAGAAGAAAACAAAGACGTGCAGACAGCTAATCTTTATATGCACAGCCATTAAGAGTTTGACAGAAGAATAACCTAAGTATCAATCCTTATGACGACAGGTTCATGTCGCCGGATAGTTCATAAACATAAATAGCGAAATGTCGATCTTTTCAGACAAAGTCCTGTTAATCACAGGCGGTACAGGATCATTCGGAAATGCCGTACTTCGTCGATTTCTTGACTCTGATATAAAAGAAATCCGGGTCTTCAGCCGTGATGAAAAAAAGCAGGACGACATGCGGCATCGTCTGCAGAACCCTAAAGTGAAATTTTATATCGGAGATGTTCGTAGTCGTCAATCTGTTGACAATGCTATTCGGGGGGTCGATTATATCTTTTCTGCTGCGGCTCTTAAACAGGTTCCCAGTTGTGAGTTTTTCCCACTGGAAGCCGTGCATACCAATATAGAAGGCACAAACAACGTATTAGAATCTGCCATAGCACATGATGTAAAAAATGTCGTGGTACTTTCCACAGACAAAGCGGCCTATCCGATCAATGCCATGGGGATCAGCAAGGCTATGATGGAAAAGATAGCCATTGCACAAGGCCGCCAACTTGGGAAAGGTGCTCAAACCACCGTGTGCTGTACACGATACGGCAATGTAATGGGGTCACGTGGTTCTGTTATTCCGTTGTGGGTGGATCAAATAAAAAATGATAAACCGATAATGATCACTGATCCTAATATGACACGCTTCATGATGAGTCTTGACGATGCGGTGGACCTGGTACTGTATGCTTTTGAACATGGTGAAAATGGTCATCTTTTTGTTCAAAAAGCACCTGCTGCTACTCTTGAGACATTGGCTATCGCCCTTAAGGAGCTTTATTACTCAGATGCAGAAGTGAAGGTAATTGGCACCCGTCACGGAGAGAAGCTTTATGAAACACTTGTCACCCGTGAAGAAATGGCAAAGGCAATCGATATGGGTAGCTATTACCGTATTCCTTGTGACTCTCGTGATCTTAATTATGATAAGTACTTTATCGAGGGCGATGAAGAAGTATCCTTAATTGAAGATTACCATTCCCATAATACGAAACGCCTCGATGTTGAAGGGATGAAGGAATTACTCATCAAGCTCCATTTTCTGCGTGATGATTTAAGGTTAAAGGAAAAATCATGGGCGAAAGAAATCATAAGTGAGTAAATATCCAATGAATATACTTGTTACGGGAGCCAAAGGTTTTGTAGGAAAAAATCTTTGTGCTGAACTGAAAAACATAAGAGATAAAAATCATAAATCTTTCCGAGAGCTGCAGATCGAAGAGATTTTTGAGTTCGATGTGGAGACCGACCCTTCTCTGCTTAAAGATTACTGCAAGAAAGCCGATTTCGTTTTTAACCTGGCTGGCGTCAACCGGTCGATGGAGCAAAGCGAATTCATGGGTGGTAACTTCGGATTCGCAGAAATCTTACTTGATACACTCAAAAGAAATGAAAACAGTTGTCCGGTGATGATAAGCTCATCAACTCAGGCCGCTCTTGATAATCCATATGGTCAATCCAAAAAGGCCGGCGAGGAGTTAATGTTTCAATATGCACAGGAATCCGAGGCAAGAGTACTTGTTTACCGTTTCCCGAACTTGTTTGGCAAATGGTGTCGTCCAAACTACAACAGTGCTGTTGCTACCTTTTGCTATAATGTCGCTCACGATTTGCCGATAACTGTTAGCAATAGGGACAATCAGCTTACCCTGGTCTATATCGACGATCTTTTGACTGAGATGATTGCCGCTTTGAAGGGGGAAGAGCACCGGGACGGAAATTATTGCTATGTGCCGATAGTGTATGAAGTCACACTTGGACGAATTGTAGATTTACTTTATTCCTTCCGGGCTGGTCGCAAAACATTGGAAGTTCCCGACATGGGCGATGCGTTTACCAAAAAATTATATTCCACATACCTTTCGTATCTTCCTGACGATCATTTCTCCTATCCACTCAAGACGAATGCAGACGAAAGGGGCAGCTTTACCGAAATCATCCGCACTCCGGAACGGGGACAGTTTTCGGTCAATATCAGCAAGCCACATATAACCAAAGGGAACCACTGGCATCATACTAAGAACGAAAAGTTTATGGTAGTAAGCGGCAAAGGTGTTATACGATTTAGAAAAATCGATGACCCAGACTCGAAAATGATTGAATACCACATTTCTGGAAGCAAAATGGAGGTGGTGGATATTCCAGTAGGCTATACTCACAATATTGAGAACCTTGGAGATACAGACATGATAACACTTATGTGGGCGAACGAGGTCTTTAATTCTGACAAGCCGGATACATATTTTGAGCAAGTATAAACTGACAGTGTCGATATGGAATTAGATTATTCAGATATCCGGTTTAAAAATGATGGCAAGCTGAAATTGCTCATTATTGTCGGTACTCGTCCGGAGATTATACGCCTGTCGGCTGTAATTACCAAATGCCGGCTTTATTTTGATACTATACTTGCTCATACAGGCCAAAATTACGATTACAATCTGAACGGGGTTTTTTTCAAGGATCTTAAAGTTGATGAAGCAGAGGTATATATGGATGCAGTGGGCGACGACCTTGGGGCCACCATCGGCAATATCATCAATTGCAGCTACAAGCTCATGACAGAGATAGAGCCGG
>DALYUO010000023.1:21823-29031 GCA_031981225.1 Pararcticibacter sp. | reverse complement strand
ATTGGGAGACACCAACAGTTGCTTGTCGACTATCGCTGCCAAGCGGCTGCACATACCGATATTCCATATGGAAGCAGGTAACCGTTGCAAGGACGAATGCCTGCCTGAAGAAACTAACCGTCGAATAGTGGATATAATTTCAGATGTGAATATGTGTTACAGCGAGCATGCACGTCGCTATTTAGCTGAGAACGGTTTACCAAAGGAACGTACTTTTGTTACAGGCTCGCCAATGGCAGAGGTTCTCCGTGCAAACCTGACTGAAATTGAATCATCTGATATACATAAGCGGCTCGGGCTGGAAAAGGGCAGATACATTCTTCTTTCTGCACATCGTGAGGAGAATATTGACACCGAAAAGAATTTTTTTTCGCTGTTCAGTGCCGTAAATGCAATGGCGGAAAAGTATGACATGCCCATACTCTACTCCTGTCATCCGCGCTCTAAAAAGCGACTGGAAACCAGTGAATTCGTATTGGACAAAAGAGTGATACAGCACGAACCATTAGGGTTTCATGACTACAACTGTTTGCAAATGAATGCTTATGCTGTCGTTTCTGATAGCGGAACCTTACCAGAAGAGAGTAGTTTCTTTATTTCAGCAGGACATCCTTTCCCGGCAATATGCATCCGTACCAGCACAGAACGTCCGGAAGCAATGGACAAAGGATGCTTCATTTTGGCGGGTATTGATGAAAGGCCGTTATTGCAGGCTCTGGAAACAGCTGTAGATATGCATCACAATCATGATGATGGCTTCGCCGTGCCCAACTATATCGACAATAACGTTTCTACGAAAGTAGTTAAGCTTATCCAGAGCTACACAAGTATCGTGAACAAGATGGTTTGGTTTAAGTCGTCAGGCAGAACAAACGGGGTAACTAAGTGACTATGAATGTCGGATAATTTTGAAAATAACAAAAGAATAGCTAAGAATACAATCATGCTGTATCTACGGATGATTGTACTGATGTTAGTGTCATTATACACCAGCAGATTGATATTACGGTCTCTCGGTGTTGTGGATATGGGTATTTACAATGTTGTAGGTGGTTTTGTATCATTTTTGGCATTTATTAATAGTGCAATGTCTATTGCTGTACAAAGGTTCTTATCATTTGATATTGGACAAAAGAATTATACTGCTGCCAGTAAGACCTTCAGTATCGCAATAATCATCCATATATGCATAGCAATATTCATATTATTTATCGGAGAAACTCTTGGGGTTATTTTTTTAAGTAAGGTATTAAACGTGCCTGCGCAGAGATACGATACAGCGGTATGGGTGTTTCATTTTAGTGTTATAACTTGCTGCATAAGCATCCTCAAAATCCCGTTTAATGCTTTAATCATATCAGTAGAAAAGATGGGAACCTACGCGTACCTGGGAATAATTGAAGCAATTTTAAACCTAAGTGTGGCAGAAGTTATTTTATATTTCGCATATGACAAACTTAAATTATATGCCGGCTTAATATGCATAGCCGCCGCAGTAGCCAGTAGTTTTTATTTCCTATACTGTCACTTTAAAATTAAAGAGGTAAGATTTAACAAATCATATGATAAATCTACATTTAGTGTATTACTAGGATTCGCAACGTGGAGTGCTATTGGCGAGATAGCATGGGCTGGCGCGGTGCAAGGGGTGAATATTGTATTAAATGTATTCTTTGGGCCAGCAATTAATACATCAAGGGCAATTGCATACCAAGTATGGGGTGCGGTCAAACGAGTGGTACAGGGCTTTCAAACTGCGGTTGATCCTCAAATATTTAAGCAATATGCAGCAGGAGATAAAACTAGTATGCAATTATTGGTTTGCAGAAGTACTTGTATCTCCTTTTACCTTTTGTTGTTTCTATCTCTTCCATTACTGTTGAAAATGGACTACGTTTTAGGTTTATGGTTAGGGCAAGTACCCGACTATGCAGTTGCTTTCTGCAGATTAAATCTGATAAACGCGCTGATAGACACTGTATCCTCCCTCCTAACTACTGTAATCAAAGCCACTGGAAAAATCAGGAACTACCAAATGACTGTTTCCGCGGTACTTTTCCTTAACCTACCTTTATCGTATATCGCACTGAAGGCAGGATGCTCACCTAACAGTACTTTTATAGTATATGGATTAATATCTACGACGTTGGCTATCATACGAATGCTATTCGTTAAGAAACTTACTGAATTTAGTGTTACTCTTTTTATTAAAAGAGTTCTGTTTCCCATCGTTTATGTAACGTTAACAATACTGCCAATTCCAATATTTATAAATATGTTTTTGGGTAATTCATTCCTTTCATTTGTAATAGTAGTATTCTTCTCTTGCACGACGACTTTAGTTATAGTTTTCCTAATTGGACTAAAGCGAAATGAGCGGTTGATTTTAACATCAAAAATAACTGGATACATGAATAGGGGATGAAAAAAATAACGATTGACACGATCACTTATCTAAGTATGAAGGTTTCGATATCTTTTGCAACCGAAAGCATCTCATAATTCATTAATATTGAAATGAGAAGAATAAAGCCTATAATATTTATTGCGACAACGGTTGCAATATTCTTTTTGCTGCATCTTGAGTTTTCGAAGGCATGTACAATGATCCTAGTGATTATTTGTTTTACATTTGGTTCGAAAGAACATAATTGGTACAATCCATTCTACCTGCTAAACGTTACATTGGCCTCCTACTTGCTCTATGAACCATCTTTCAGCCCTGGTTTTTTTTCCGTCTTATCGCCTATGACGGTTGTCATGATAGTTGGCGGCTTTGTAATGCTCATACTCGGTTTCTACGTAGCAAAACAATTTAAATATAGTGCCATAAATGTCGGCGGACATACAGAAAGTTTTTGGGTTGTTTTAACAATAGGCGTAATCCCGGTCGCGATCTCTTATTACATTTATGGTAATGTATTGGATATGACAGGCAAAGACATGCTTGACACAAAAGGAAAAATCAGCTTACCTGTTATAGGACAACTGGCGTATTTTCTCCCTGCAGCTATTATCATAGCTTGCAAGAAAAACGATACAAAAAAAATACTTATTAGCCTGGCATTTAGTCTTCTTTCTGCTTTTATGACATTAACTAAAACAGCCTTCATAGTTACTCTTCTTTTCTTCCTTGTTGGAACTACGGCTTTCAACCCAGAAATGATGGAATACAAATCAGTTAAGATGCTACGGAAATTTTCATATCTCTGGATACCGGCCCTGGTAATTTTCATGTTCTTCTATAATAATTCTATAAGGCATGAAGCGAGTTCTTCTCAATCTATGAACTATATAGAACAAGGTAATGCCAGATCAATTTCAAGTAATGGTGACTTCGCTGAAAACATGTTCTTGAACTATTTATATTTCTGTTCGCCATGGAGTAATTTGGAGTACAACGTTCACAACAACCGCGAAAGAGGACATGGAAGAATTATTTTTGCTCAGTTTGCAAAGAAAGCAGGAATTACAGTTAAGACTGTTCCTAAGATAAACCCGACGTTCTTAAACACTCACTCTTTTATAACGGATTTTTATCTGGATTTTGGCTTTGAGGGTGCTTTAGTTAACTCATTTATACTGGGTTGGATTATATTCTTCTTCTATCGAAAATTTGGCTGTTCAAATGACCCATTGCTTGTCTCCTTCTATTGTTTGATAGCTTATGCAACCATAATGCTGTTTTTTAGTAACCACTTTACTATTGGATATTTATTAAATTACTTCATAACATTCGGAGGATATTATGTAATTTATAGAAGTTTATCCTGGAAATAACATATGATAAACGCTTCCGTAATTATACCAACATTTGGTACGCCATCCCTTCTTGGGAATGCGGTACGAAGTGCCCTTAACCAGTCGCTTGAAGATATCGAAGTCATCATTATTGATGATAATAATCCAGGCACAGATGAACGTAAATTGACAGAAGATTTGGTAAATGAATACAAAGTGGCAGATTCACGAATCCGGTATATTAAGCATGATAGGAATAAAAATGGATCTGCCGCACGAAATACCGGATTGGCGATAGCTAGAGGTAAGTATGTTTCTTTGCTTGACAATGACGATGAGTATTACCCGGACCGTCTCGAAAAGTGCTTCAATAAAATGGAGCAATGTTCTAATGATATAGCTGGGGTTTATACAGGCTGCAAATTCCGCAGAGGAGGCAAAACCTATCATATAGAAAGGAAGGTGAAGGCTGGAAATTATTTACGGAGTACATTAGCCTGTGTATTTATGTTTTGTACCGGATCAAACATCTTTATCCGCAAGTCTGTATTTGATGAACTTAATGGCTTTGATGAAGCATTCTTAAGACATCAAGATTACGAGTTCTTAGTAAGAGTTTTTAAAAAATATTCTCTAGAAGCTATCCCTGAAGTGCTTGTTATTAAGAATAATGACAACTTCAATCTTCCCAATATTGAAAAAATAATAGATATTAAAGCACAGTACCTCAGCAAATTCGCACCTATTATTAAAGCTCTCGAAAAAAAGGACCAGGAATATATATACCACAAGCAAAGTATTTCAATAGCAGAAGCGGCACTAAGAACCAAACGATTGCAGATATCTAGAGAGTATTATAAACGTGCAGAAGCCTATGGATCATTAACGTTGAAAGAGCTGATTAGAAAAATAACATTCACGGTGTTAATTTTTATTCATTAATGGGCATAGACTACCTATATAAGCTTTATTGTATAGCTCATAAGATTGCGAAGATGACATTGAAGAGAAATTCTTTGCGGCGTCCGTTTCGTATGGTGAGTGCTGGCCAAGAGAGTATGACAAATCAAAATTTGCTTATGGTAGATGGCTCATATATCAACGAAATCGAACTAAATGGGAGCTCGACAATAAATAAAAGTAGTGTGTTCCCTGTTGAAAATATCGTGCCATTGGGGACAAATGCACACCTTAAGGATTCGTATAAAGTTAAAGCTGAAAAAAAACTACCATTAAGTATTGAGAAGGAAGATGCGGTACAATTTTGGGAAGCTTTTATAAATGCATCAATGATCTCAAATGGCTATAGAAATTCGGGGCTACATTATGCGGGCTATATTTCCGATAATATAAATGAATGGTGCCTGCCTAGTTGGATCTGGACAAATGCTGCTCTTGTTAGACTATACTGCCATATAGGTGAAATACAAAAGGCTGTACTAGTTACCGATATACTCATGAAACAGCAACAAGAATGTGGAGGTTGGATTGTTCGCAACGATTACGGAAGAAATGGTGCAATTCCTACAATGGCCCCAAATGATTCAGCTTATATCGCTAATAATGCTTTTATTGAGGTATACAAAGCGACGCGTGACATACGGTATTTAAACGTAGCGAGAAAATGTGCCGACTGGATATCTAAAACAGCCAGACCTGATGGGATGGTATGGTTGGGTTATGATATAAAACACAAGGAATGGCAAAAAAGCCACAATATCGTCGATACAGGGTTTACAGCAGGGTTATTTGCTAATCTGTACGCTATAACATTGGAATGTAAGTATAAACGCTTTCTTGAAAGGTTTATTGAACAATACATCAACCTGTTCCACATCCCCCTTAAGAATGGATTTTCGACAAGTATAAACGAACGAGATGAACAGATTGGCGGTATGTTTGGGCGCGGGCAGGCCTGGGCACTGGAGGGTTTAATTCCGGCTTATAGAGTTTTAAAGACAAATGGCATTAAGCAGATAATTGAGACAACTGTTGATAACCTGTTAAAAAACCAGTTAAGAAATGGAGGCTGGCCTTATAATTTCGCAAGACCACTAATGGGAGAAGATTGTAAAGCAGTTTCCGTTATCGCCAAAAACCTCCTTGAATGGTATGAACTGGAATCCGATAAACGCATTATGACAAGTGTAAAAAAGGCATTGGATTGGTGCATCGATCATACCGCAAAAAAAGGAGTATGTAAGGGGGGCATCTTTTCTTTCTGCATGGAAGGAGCCATTGTTCATCATTTATATACTAGCACAGCATTCGTTTATGCCTCGGCTTATGCTATTGAAACATACAACAAATTGAAGTAGCTAATGGAGTATATTATTCTTACAAAAAACATCAAAGATGGCAATAAATTGAGAAATACTCTGGTTGAGATGGGGCCCGACCTTTCTTCAATACAATGCTACGAAAAAGAAGATATATTACGATATCCAGAGCTTTTTGTAGATACGTCTGTTATCTTTTCCACTTGGTATATGCCTGAATTTACAGAGCAGGAAATCAAATTTTATTTTCCTCAGTTGAGGTCCATATTCTATGCTGCCGGAACTGTTAAATATTTTGCTGAACCATTCTTAAGGGCCGGGGTAAAAGTTTACACTGCTTCAAAAGCAAATAGTGTTCCGGTCGCAGAGTTCGTCGTCGCTCAGATAATCTTGGCCAACAAGGGTTATTTTCAAGCATGTATCGCTTACAAAAAACCATTCTGGCGGTTAAGTTTCAATAAGGCTCGGTCATATACTCTTCAAAAAACCGGTAATTATGATGCAAAAATAGGTCTCATAGGTTGTGGTTGTGTTGGATCAGAAGTTGTAAATCTATTAAAACCATATAAGCTCCAAATTTATGTTTATGATCCTTTCCTTACTGATTGTCGTATCGCACAATTAGGAGTAAGAAGAGCTGAATTAAGTGAAATATTTTCCAATTGTGATGTAATTTCCATCCACTTACCCGATATCAAGGACACTAGAGGAATTATCGATTATAGCTTGCTATCAAAGATGAACAACTTCGCTACTTTTATTAATTCTGGCCGTGGGGCTCAAGTTGTAGAGAAGGATATTATAAAAGTACTAAAGCAGAAGCCCGAGATATGTGCTTTGCTTGACGTGACTGCTCATGAACCTTTATGGCCATGGTCGCCTCTAATTAGAAGAAAGAACGCTTTTATCAGCCCTCACATTGCTGGCAGTTTAAGTAATGAGTTCAGCAGACTTGTACAATCTATGATGATAGCACACAAGGATTTCAAGGAAGGGCGGCCAAACTTGTGTGAGATATCGTCAGCATCACTATCCACGCAAGCTTAACTATATAACATTCTATGACAGAAAAAATCAAGAGAGCTGTTTTAAAACGGCTCAGACGCCTTTCATTATTCAGGACAAAGAAAAATCCCAACCCGGTAAAATGGGGGCTTATCGGACTTGGGTACATGGCAGAAGTATTTG
>DALYUO010000023.1:9764-21813 GCA_031981225.1 Pararcticibacter sp. | reverse complement strand
GGTTGATGCCGTGGCTTCAAGGTCATTGGGCAAAGCCGTGTCTTTTGCCGCTAATCATGGACATTGTAAAGCGTATGGTAGTTATTCTGAAATGCTAATTGATGTTTCATTGCAAATAGATGTTATTTATATCGCTACGCCAGTGAAATATCATTACGAGATCATCAAACAATGCCTGCTGGCAGGAAAAAATGTGCTTTGCGAGAAGCCGATATGTTTTGATGCGTCTCAATTGTACGAGCTCCAGACGTTAGCTAGAGAGAAAAACTGTTTTCTCACAGAGGGGATGTGGATGAAATGTCTACCAAGCTTCAGGAAGGCTCAGGAATGGATCAATGAAAAAAGAATTGGCACGTTGAATTTGATTAAGGTTGATTTTTACAAAAGAGAGCGCATCAGGCCAGAACTCCCTATATTCAATTCTTCCGAAGGTGGTGGTGTACTGAGAGATTATGGAGTGTATGCAATAGCATTTATAACTTCTTTCATGAAGGGATTGCCCACAACAATCCATTCATCAAGCCGTTGTTCAAGTTTTGGGATCGATTCAGACTGGCAAATATATGCTGAAAAGGATGGTATACGAGCATTTGTTAATCTCTCATCTAACTTTGCTTCTCTAAGTAAAGCCATAGTTGTTGGTGATAAAGGTTCAATAGAATGGAGCAGTCCATTCAACAGGACGAACAAAGTAACCTTATTCGATCCATCAGGATTGAATGTTGATGAGTTTCTCACGAATTATGATTACGAAGGTTTTGAGTATGAAGTCAATGAAGTTCAAGCTTGCATAAAAGCAGGAAGGAAAGAGAGTGGTATAATTTCGATTTCAGATTCTATGGCTACCCTTCAGACTATTGACAAAATATTAGAATCTACTACAATTAATAGTGCATATTAAAAGTGAAAAATCAGAGAAGGATTGAGCATTTAATTAATATCACTTTTCCTTATTGTGAAAGTTGGATAAAGGCCGGTCCAGAAGGTCTGCCGCTTTTTGTCGATCCACTCGATGACAAGGAAATATCCGCCCATTATGGTGCAACTCATGCAGCTGTTTCTTTTATCATACTTGGCAAACATAATTGTAACCGTGCCCTTTACAAAAAAGGCCAATCTCTTTTCAATAGCATCATCGACCGATGGGAACTGAATAAGGAGCTCCCTGACTTTCATTTTGACTTCAATAACTTCGCTCTCTGTGTTGCTTACGACCATCTCACTGAGGACGAACTACTTAAAGATCGAATAAGAACATTAGTTCTCTCGACTTGTGACAGCAATCATTTAACCATCAACTGGTTGCCTATGCGCTGGCTTGTAAATTGGAAGCGATATGAGTGGACGGGTGACGAGCGATACAAACAGAATTGTGATACATGTAAACGTAATATAATTCGGGCTACGAATGAGGATGGCGGTATAGAGGACAGACTCCCGAATGGAACCAGTTTCAATCTTCAGTATAATGCAGTTACAGTTGGCTTATTACAGTATCTGCGTTGCCATTGCGAAAGCTATGATCTTTCCCGGGAATTGGCTTTTTTAATAAATTCAGTTGCTCCTGATAATGACATTAATTATCAAGGAAGGGGTACAAACCAAATCTTTGCATGGAGTCTTTGGATCTATTTGCTCTCATCCGCAGGCAAAGAAGAGGTATTGAATGATGCTCTTTGCTTTCTGGAAGAACGTGTTCCTATCATGCTTAGAAATAACAATTTGATGTTAAATCAATGGAAAGGAGCGGAAAAATACCTTTGGTGGGACTATCACTATTGCTCTGTCTATACAGCTCATTTTCTTTTCTGGTTAACTTTAGCGTTACTTGACTATAAGAAGAAAATTATTAACGATTCATTAAACACCGAATGCGATACTGGAATTAATGTTTATAAGTCACCGAACTGCTTTGTCTCAATTTTCTCTGGCCGACGCGAATATCTAGCTGAGCACGGTCCGGTCATTTGTGCCTTATGGATAAAAAAATATGGAATGATCGCAAAGGGAACATTTGGTCCCTGGAAAGGATTCTTTGGTAATAAGCACACATACGGAGATGTGGTGTTGCGAAATTATTGTGGATTGATAGAAGTCAAAGAAAACAAAGATTGGAGTCATAGCAGATTTATCCATAGGTTTTTGTCAAAACTAAAGTCTAAGGACAGTTATCAAATCACACCAAGGTATTCTGAAATCAAGATTAACGAAGATGAAGTTAGTATCAACTTAAGATTTGAGAATACTAAAGCATACTCATCTATATTTAATATGCCGATATTGCGAGGATTAGAAAATAGCCTTATTCCAGAACTAACGGTTGACGGAAAGAAAATGCGCCTTACTATTGTTTGTCAAATAAGAAACCAATATGATTGGTGCTGCATCTATCAAAGTAATAAGTCTACTGGAAAAGAATGGGTTCTAAAAATCACAAAGTAGACTTTTGACAATGCTCTACATGCACAACTTAAAAGCCAATAATTGCATAAGGAAGTAACAGAATAGTTATGCCAGTTCTTTTTCAAATAAATGTTGCATGTAATTACGGGGCAACAGGCCGAATTACTGAACAAATCGGCTTAGCTGCAAAAAAGGCTGGTTGGGATTGCTATATTGCACATAGTGCAAGAAATAAAAACACCAGCCAACTAAATACTATTCAAGTAACATCAACCTTTGAAGAAATTCAACATTTTGCAGCTGCTGTTCTTTTTGACAAACACGGTTTGTCGTCAACCCACGCGACACATGCATTGGTTAAAAGAATTAAAAAGATAAAGCCGGATATCATCCATCTGCATAACATTCACGGCTATTATCTAAATTTCAAAGTTCTGTTTACCTATCTTGCTCAAGCTGACATTTCTGTTGTGTGGACAATGCATGACTGCTGGAGTTTTACGGCACGTTGTTTCCATTTCCAGGGCATAGGATGTGAGAAATGGAAAACAGGGTGTACAAATTGTAAATCTCCTAAAGGATACACGGTTTCTTACTTTTTAGATCGCTCTAAATCGCTTTACGGACTCAAAAAACAACTCTTTTCTTCTATTTCATCCATGACAATGGTACCTGTTTGCCATTGGATAGGAGATTTTTTAAAGGATTCCTATTTATCCGGATATCCTGTACAGGTAATTCATAACGGCACTGACGTTAGCACTTTCTTTCCTCATGACTCATCCCGACTAAGAAGTAAACTCCGTCTTAATAACAGGTTTGTAATCCTCGGGGTCGCTGCCCCTTGGAATGGCAGAAAGGGATTGTATGATTTCTTTAAACTTGCTCGGCTTCTAGGTGAGACCTACCAGATCATTCTTGTAGGGCTCAAACCTGATCAAATAGAAAAATTGCCACAAGGGGTTATTGGAGTAACACGTACAGAGAGCCCAGAAGAATTAGCAGAACTTTATTCTTTGGCGGATGTTTTTGTAAATCCTACTTATCTTGATACGTTCCCGACAGTTAATATTGAAGCTCTTGCATGCGGCACACCCGTTATAACTTATAAAACGGGGGGTTGCGCGGAAGGAATTGACGAGAACACCGGACTGGTGATCGAACAGGGTGGCGTTAACGGCATAGCTGAAGCGATTAAGACAGTTGAACGCAATGGAAAGGCTTATTATACTGAGGCTTGCCGAAACAGAGCTATTCGTTGCTTTAATATTGATGATAGGTCTCAGGATTATATAAGGTTATATAGTCAGATATTAAGATTACAAAATAGGTGATAATGAATATTCTTATTATCAGTCAATATTACTATCCAGAACAATTTCAAATTAACGACATTGCTCCTGCCCTGATAAAGAAGGGAAATGAGGTACAGTGCTTTGCGGATTACCGAACTATCCGCAGGGGACAGTGTATCCTGGTTATAGAAGTCAAGAGAAAAGTATTGAAATAATTGAGGGTGTAAAAGTAATTCGCTGTTGGCAGTTACCTAGGTTAAAAGGCACTATCAACCTGGCACTTAACTATATCAGCAACGCGTACTCAAGTACCAGAAAAGCAAAGAGCCTGAAGGAAAAGTTTGATGTAGTGTTATGCTATCAGCTGAGTCCAGTAACCATGGCTCTTCCGTCTCTGGCTTACAAGAAGAAGCACAATGTTCCGGTTCTTCTTTATTGCCTCGACATTTGGCCTGAATCGGCACAAGCTCACGTATGGAATGACACGAATATGCTTTATAGGTTCATCCGTAAGCTCTCCAAAGTCATCTATAACCAGTGCGACAAAATCCTGGTGACGTCCAAGCCATTCATAAGATACTTATATGAAAACAATGGCGTCCCTATTGAAAAGATAGGATATCTGCCCCAGCATGCCGATTCGTTAATGCTTACTATGGACCTGACTGCAGAAGAGAATGGCTGCGTCGATTTTATGTTTACAGGTAATCTTGGAGCGGGACAAATACTTGACACATTAGTGCTCGCCGCTGCAGAACTTGGCGTAAGAAGTGATTATCGGCTTCATTTTGTAGGAGATGGTTCACGGAGAAACACTCTTGAAAATCTGGTGAAGGAAAAAAGGCTTGAAAACAACATACTCTTTTATGGAAATCAGAAGCGTGAAGATATGCCAGCGTTCTACAAGAAGGCTGATGTGTTATTGATTTCACTGCGGGGGAATAATGCTGTAGGAGATACGATGCCGGGTAAACTCCAGGTATATATGACAACGGGAAAGCCAATCTTGGGTGCTATTAATGGCGCTGCAAGAGACATTATTTCTGAAGCCCAATGCGGAAAATGTGTAGGTTCTGGAGATTATAAAGGCCTGGCTGGATTGATGTTAGATTACATGGAGCATCCTTATGAGTATGCCAGCTGCGGAGAAAATGCGAGGAGGTATTTTAAAGCGAATTTCACCCTTGATAAATATGTTGAGGGGCTCGAATCTGAACTGGAAAAGCTAGCCAAATAATGAGCAAATATGAAATACTAATTAGCGGGAAGGCTTTATATACGACACCTTTCAAAGTCTGGATAGCTCGCGGTATGCAGTTTTTCGCTATTGACTATAATGGGAATAAGGTTTCCAAAACATACGCTGTTGGCTCTTCAATAGAGAAACTCGCAGGGAAGTTTCGTTTGTCAAGACAGGCGTTGAGAGTTGGTCTTCATCATTTACTGCCTCTCAAAAATGGAAATATACTCGTGACAGCAAAGAAAAGGATGTATATAATTTCTCCTGAAGGTAAGATTGTGAATATTTTCAGGGGGTATCGCGGAAATAAACCTGGGCATCAGGGTGTTTGCATGATTCCAGACGGGACGGTCTTCTTCGGCGAATATCTGATGAACATGGACCGCAAAAGCGAGATTAATCTATATCGCAGCACAGACAATGGGATATCTTTTCATTGCGTGAAGATATTTCCTTCCGGAGATATCCGCCACATTCACTTCATAAAATGGGATAAGTATGAGAACTGCCTTTGGATGGGCACAGGTGACTATGGCGAGGATAATCACGAATGCAGACTCTATAAGAGCAAGGATAATGGTGATAACTGGGTGCTCGTTGGTCAAGGAAGTCAAGACTGGAGAGCTATTGGCGTTTGCTTTACTCCTGATCATCTCGTGTGGGGAACCGATGCCGGCAGTACTTCTGACATCAATCACTTGATCAGAATGTGCCGCAAAACGCAACAATTGGAGATAATCTGCGAATTAGAGAGTCCTACTCATGGATGTGCGTCTTACAAGAATGGCCGGTCGTTTTTCAGTACAGGGGTTGAAGGAGGAGAAAACGAGAAAGACAACTATGCCCGATTGAAAGAGCTTAAAGATGTTATGCCTGAAACTGTATATGAACTGAAGAAAGATATTTGGCCGCTTATTATACAGTATGGCGTGATGCGTTTTCCTCTAGGAACAGAAGAGTGTGAAAAAGTAGTGTTCACAGCTCTGGGCTTGGAACATCATGGTGAAGTGGTAATGATCGAGAAATAACGGCGAAGAAAACAATAATATGAAAATCAATAGTATAAGCGAAAAACCCATTAATGTTTTGTTAATTGAAGGACGCGCCCGACAGGTGCTTCCTATTTCAAAATCATTAAGAGAACTAGGTTGCATCGTAACAACATACAACTCAAGTAAGCTTGATCCTGGATATGCCTCTAAATATCCACAGCGAAAACTATTGAAATTCTGTGATGCAAAGCAGCCGGAGAAGTCTTATCAGGTAATTTATACTGAGTTAACAAAATACAAGTATGATATCGTCATCCCTATGAATGATGATATTGCAATCACTTTATCTCGTCATAAAAAGGAGCTGGAGAGAATTACAACTATCGCAGTTAATGATTGGGATACAATTCAGTATTCTATAGATAAGATTAAAACAATGGCAGCTTGCATGGAGCACAATCTGCCTTGCCCCAGAACATTCCTCAGCATGCATGAATACCTAAATCATCCAAAAGAGATCACTTTCCCTCTTGTAGTTAAGCCTCGAACCGGATGCGCTGCTATAGGATTCCACGTATCGGAGACCAGAGAGGACTTGCTTGATTACTATTATAAGGCCGAGAAAAAATATGGCCCCTGCTTGATTCAGGAGTACATTCCTCAGACAGCTTTACAATATAAGGCCGAGCTTTACATTGATAGCAATGGTTTGATGAAGGCCGCATGTGTGTTTGCCAAGATTCGCTGGTATCCTATTAATGGGGGATCAAGCACATTAAATGAAACCGTTGACAGACCGGACATTATTGCCGATTGCAAGACTCTGCTTGAGAAAATAAACTGGAGAGGATATGCTGACATTGACTTAATTCAAGATCCTAGAGATAACAAGGCTAAAATAATGGAGATCAATCCTCGTATCACGGGCAGTGTTAAGATTTGTTTTGAGGCCGGTATAAACTTTTCAAAGCTGATATTACAGGATTTTCTTGGGCAATCTGTTGATGAAGCTTTCAACGTTAAATACGGAACATATCTGCGCTACATGCATACTGATGTGCTTTGGTTCTTAGAATCGTCCCACAGATTCAAATGCAGGCCTTCATGGTTCAATTTCAAAAACTGTACTGATCAAATCTTCAGCTGGAGTGATTTATGGCCTTTCGTGGCGTATACATGTCAAGGGTTTGGTAAATTTTTAAAAGATAAAAAGAAGAGATATATATAGCAGTCTCGTTTGGATATAACCTAAATACACTACTTGAAATACATTATTTATCGATGGATATCGCTTGCGATTAATATTACGCCCACCTCTATGAAATTAAAAGAGGATGTTTGAACGCTATTAACGTGGGACGAGGTTTAGTGACATGAAATTACATATACATGAACTATCAGTCTAAAATGAATATTCTAACATTCGACATAGAAGATTATTATTGTCATGACAATTATTCCCAGAATTTCAACTGGGAAAAGCACCCGGTGAGAATATACGAACCTCTTTACAAGATACTAGACTGCCTGGATGAGAATAATAGGATAGGTACCTTCTTTTGTCTTGGCTGGCTGGCTGAACATCATCCAGATGTAATTACAGCGATTGCAAAAAGGGGGCACGAAATAGGATGTCATTCATATCAGCATCAGCTTGCTTATAGATTTAGCAAAAAAGGTTTTTACGACGACACCTATAAAGCAAAATCTCTGCTGGAGAATTTAACAGGAAAGGCAGTTGCGGCATACAGAGCTCCTTCCTATTCTATCACACCAAAAAATGTATTTGCATTGGAAGTACTGGCAGAACTTGGATTTAAATACGATTGTTCAATATTTCCAACAACCAGGGAGTGTGGAGGCTTTCCCACATATGGAAAAGCAGAGCCAGGCATTTTCAAGTCAGACGATTACAGCATCAAAGAATTCCCTATGAATACTTATAAGTTTTTGGGCAAAGACATCATTTTCTCTGGCGGCGGCTATTTCAGAATCTTTCCATACCATTTAATCAATTACTTAACAAAAAAGTCTCATTATATTGTTTCTTATTTTCATCCAAGTGACTTTGATCCGGGACAGCCTCGAATGAAACACCTTACTTTGATGCGTCAATTTAAAAATGAACTCGGTTTGAAAGGTGCATTTAAAATGTTTAAAAAGTACATCCGTGACAATGACTTCCTAACCATTGGCGAAGCAGATAAATTAATTGACTGGAATAGTGTAAAAATAATTAAACTATGACAAAGCTCCTCTTCACAGGTGCATCAGGCTTTCTTGGAAACAACATCAAACCTACGCTTTGTAAGAAATATGAAGTGCAAACGATTGGCCCAACTGATAATGACGATATTAAGATAGACATCGCAAAGGAGGTTCCCATATTGAATGAAAAATATGATGTGGTACTTCACGCTGCTGGAAAGGTGCATACGGTGCCTCGTACTGAGGCTGAGAAGCGGGCATTCTTTGATGTGAACTATCAGGGAACGAAGAATCTCTGTACCGCATTGGAGAAGGGCAGTGTGCCTACGGCTTTGGTGTTTATCAGTTCTGTCGCTGTGTATGGCGTCGAGCTCGGAGAGGACATCACGGAAGAGCATTCTCTCAATGGCGATACTCCGTATGCGAGGAGTAAAATAATGGCGGAGCAGTACCTTACTGAGTGGAGCGCTAAGAATGGTGTTACTTTGGGCATTTTGAGGCCTTCTTTGCTTGCCGGGAACAATGCTCCCGGGAACCTCGGCGCGATGGTTAAAGCGATTAAATCTGGCACGTATTTCCGCGTCGCGAATGGCAAGGCGCACAAGAGCGTCCTGATGGCAAATGATATAGCTAATATTCTTCCCTTAATTGTGGATAAGGGCGGTGTATATAATGTGTGCGATTCTCATTATCCGACTTTTGGTGAATTGGAAGACTTGATCGCTGCTCAACTTGGCAAAAGCCCTCCTATTTCAATCCCTTATTGGATAGCTAAGTGTATGGCTTATGTGGGTAATCTGCTTGGAAGTAAAGCACCTCTCAATATCTTGAAACTGAAGAAAATAACAAAATCTCTAACATTCAGCAATGAAAAGGCCCGTCGTGAACTCAACTGGGAACCTTTGGATGTTTTGTCTCATTATAAGATTTAATCATCACCCCTATGACATGGTGGACATACCTTATTATTTTTGCACTGCTCGTGGCAGCGGAGTTTATATATTTCGCTATTGCCAATAGATTCAATATCATTGACACGCCAAATCTGAGGAGCAGCCACAAGCATATTACTCTGCGTGGTGGAGGTATCATCTTTCTCATCGGTGTGTGGGTATGGGCAGCATTTTTCGGATTGCAGGATCCCTGGCTTATGACAGGGCTGACCGTTATTGCTGCGGTGAGTTTCACCGATGATGTCCATCCGCTGCCGTACACTGTGAGGCTGGTGTTTCAACTCGCGGCCATGTTCCTGATGTTTTATGATCTTGGCGTGTTAAACGGACAGAGTTGGTGGGCAGTGATTGCCGCGCTGATTTTGTGCGTAGGTGTTATTAATGCCTACAACTTTATGGACGGTATAAATGGTATTACCGGGGGGTATAGCTTAGCCGTGATCGCCCCCCTGCTACTCGTCAACCAGGATATACAATTCATGGATAATAACTTACTTGTAGTTGTAGGTATGAGTACCATAGTATTTTGCTTTTTTAACTTCAGAATAAAGGCAAGGTGCTTTGCAGGTGATGTCGGTTCAGTAGCCATCTCCTTCATTCTTTTATTCGCAATTGGTAAACTCATATTGCATACCGGAGACTTCTCCTATATCTTATTTCTGGGAGTTTACGGAGTCGATACTGTAATGACCATTTGTCACAGGATTTTATTGCATGAGCATTTGGGGGAGGCGCACAGAAAGCATTGTTATCAATTGATGGCGAATGAGCTGCATGTTCCGCATGTTGTAGTTTCGTCGATCTACATGGCGGTACAATTAATCGTTTCATTCGGCCTGATATTGATTCGCGCAAATCACTGGTTGTACCTGTCAATTGTTCTAACAGTACTCTGCGGAGCATATGTTGTTCTGATTAAAAAATACTATCATCTGCATCAGCAGTATTTGGATTCGCTGGAGAATAAGTTTGCAATGGATCCCCATCAAATGTAAAACCAAGCTAGATACTTCAACAATTATGCTAATAGATACTGAATTATTGGATAAAGTCAGTGGCCAGGCAGCGGTATCGCCCCGTTTGCGAATGAACTACAATTTGCATGCGAATCTGGATTCTCCTGCTCAGCGATTGCTGAATGCACTGGAACCAGGGACGGCACTGCCAATCCATCGACATAATCATACAGCGGAAACATACGTCTTGCTGAGAGGCCGTATTGATGTATTGTTCTATTCTGCAGACGGAACTGAGACAGACCGATTCCATCTTAATCCCTTAACCGGCGAATATGGACTGCAGATTCCTCGCGGACAGTGGCATACGCTGAAAGTTTTGGAATCGTCGGTGATCCTTGAAGTAAAAGACGGACCCTACACTCCCTTAAGTCCGGAAGATATCTTGCCACAGTAGAGTGTTCCTGTATGTAGTTTGATTACTATTTTTTAAATCTAAATCACTCGCTCTCAATATGAAAAAGTTTCTAACTAAGGAACGGACAGTGCCCCGCTGGATCGTCCTGCTAATCGATCTGGCCATTACCAGCTGGTGTTTCGGACTCTCGTATGTTATTGTCAAACAGTTTCAGTTTCCTGATATTCTAAGAGGGCACTTTATTATTTATACCGGGACTTATTGTTCCGTTAGCGTACTGGTATTCTTCTTTATGAAGATCCACACAGGATTAATCCGGTATTCAAACACGCAGGACATGTTTCGTATATTTTCGGCGATTTTAATCTCCAGCCTGACCTATCTCGTTGTCCTTAATGTTATGATTACGCCTGTGTTCAATATTCATTCTTTGAATATTCCGGCTGTATTATTGATTAATTCCTTTATTGCCTTTTCGTTTCTTACCATGCTCAGGATTACCGTAAAAGGAGTGTACTGCTACATGAAGAAAGTTGCTGCGGGCAACAGAAAAAAGGTATTAATTTATGGTTCAGACAACAATGCAATCCTTGTAAAGCAGGCCCTTGAAGCATGCAATAATGATAGTTTTATTATAGCAGGTTTTATAGGCCATGACAAGAATAAGGTGAATAGCTACATCGAGCAAAAGAGGGTGTATCATATCGCAAGCCTTGCCACTTTAAAACAGAAGTTGAGGGTTGATAAACTTGTTCTGATGAACGCGCAGCTCGGTGTTAAAGAAAAAAAAGCTGTACTTGAACGCTGCCTCCGCTTAGGACTTCAGGTCCTCACAGTGCCTCCTGCGGATCAATGGATGTCAGGCAAGTTAAAGACCAACCAAATCCAGGACTTGAAAATCGAAGACCTTCTTCAGCGCGAACCTATCGTGATTGACACCTGCAGGATTTCTAAAGAAATTGCAGGAAAAAGGGTGCTTATTACAGGTGCTGCAGGGTCAATAGGATCTGAAATTGTGAGGCAGGTTTTGAATTATGATCCCGAAATGGTGATACTGTGTGATCAGGCCGAGTCGCCTTTGCATGAAATACAGTTGGAGGTTGAAGATCATTTCATGCAGGAGCAGATTAAGGTCTTTATTGCGGATATCAGCAACTTTAACCGCATGTATTATATGTTCAGCCATTACCGGCCTGAAATTATTTTTCACGCCGCTGCATATAAGCATGTTCCAATGATGGAAATGAACCCGATAGAAGCAGTAATGACTAATGTCATGGGGACGAAAAACATTGCCGACCTTGCGGTTCTTTTTGATGCGAAAAAGTTTGTGATGGTTTCTACCGACAAGGCAGTGAACCCAACAAACGTGATGGGGGCGACCAAAAGGATCGCCGAGATCTACATTCAATCTTTGAATAATTACGACGGGAACGTACTTGAACTAATGGCTCCTGATCAAAAATTCCACAAGAAGAAAACGCTGGATGATAACAAAACCCGATTTGTTACTACACGATTTGGAAACGTCCTCGGATCAAATGGCTCGGTCATTCCGCGATTCAGAAGCCAGATCCAGCAGGG
>DALYUO010000023.1:4671-9565 GCA_031981225.1 Pararcticibacter sp. | reverse complement strand
AAGATGAAAAGACGTGTCCTACTCACCACAAGAAAATCAAGATCGCCAGGGTTGTGTCTTATCCCTATACGAAGATTGCCGAAGATATTGCTACTTTAGGCCGGATAACCCAGAATAATAATGAGTTTGACGTAGTAAAAAAAATGAAGGAAATCGTACCTGAGTTTGTTAGCAAGAATTCAAAATTTGAGGATCTTGACCAATCGTACGAAAGAGAAGAAGAAGCGATAACACATTGACAGAAAACCATTTCTCAACATTGTCTCATATAAATTCACTTTTCTTCGGTGCGATTTTCTTCGTTTCCCTCTTCCCTCCTCCGCCGCCAGCAACGCGTAATTCTTCTGTAGATCCAGATATATACAATAAGAGCGAATAACAGGAGAATATTTACGAGTATAGCATCATTAATTTTAAACATTGGGAACAGAAGCATAATTCCATATAAAAAAGCCTAAAGCTATAAAGAGATATGAAAGGTTTTAAGATAACAAAGAATTTACTTTTATATTTTATTTGGCTGGCTTTTCGATCCTATGGTTATCCAGATTGAGGTACCCCTTATAAAACAACAAAGGCTAGCTGTAGATTAGCTAACCGGCTTTACCCTTGCCAAAGAGTACTTTCTATGATATGGCTTACTATTAAAACGTAGTAGAGAAGAAAAGGTTTAACGATAATAAAAAAATTTATCATAATCTTGCATCCACAAGGTTTCGGTCAAGGAAAGCCTTCGTATCGAAAATCACACCATTATTTCTCTTTACTTGTGCATAGTCAAATTTCAGAAATTCGTTGTGCGCTACAGCAACAATAACCGCATTGTACACTACTAATTCATCCAACTGACTAAGTATCGTCAGCCCGTATTCATGCTCTACTTCAGATGCGTCGGCCCAGGGATCGTATATATCCACCTCCAAACCAAACTGCTTTAGTTCCTGATAAATATCCACTACCCGGGTATTACGCACATCAGGACAGTTTTCCTTAAAAGTGATACCCATAATGAGTGCTCTTGCACCCTTGATTTTATGATCTTTTTCGATCATAAGTTTCACCACTTTGTCGGCCACAAACTGCCCCATAGCGTCGTTAACTCTCCGGCCGGACAGGATTACCTGTGGATGATAACCTAAGGATTGAGCCTTGTGGGCTAAATAATAAGGGTCGACACCTATACAATGCCCTCCTACGAGGCCAGGTTTGTATTTCAGGAAATTCCATTTAGTGCCCGCTGCTTCTATTACATCATTCGTATCGATACCAATACGGTCGAAAATAAGCGACAGTTCGTTAACAAAGGAAATATTTACATCGCGCTGAGCATTTTCAATGGCTTTAGAAGCCTCCGCTACTTTAATACTGGGGGCTTTATGAGTTCCCGCTTCAATGATAGAGCGGTACAGGTTGTCAACACGTGAAGCAATAGCCGGGGTTGACCCGCTGGTTACTTTCTTAATCTTCGTAAGTGTATTGATCTTGTCTCCGGGGTTGATTCTTTCAGGCGAGTATCCCGCAAAAAAATCCTTGTTAAACGTAAGGCCTGACGCTTTCTCGAGAACAGGAACACAATCCTCTTCTGTGCAACCAGGATATACTGTTGACTCATAGATCACCAGGTCGCCTTCTTGTAGTACAGAACCCAACATGGCAGATGCGTTAAGCAAAGGGCCAAGATCGGGAGCCTTAAACTGATCAATAGGCGTGGGTACTGTTACTATAAAGGTATTATAATTCCGCAGTGCTTCTTTGTCAGACGAAAAATGGAGACCTATAAGGCTCTCTGGATTTTTCTTTAATCCGATTACCTCCTGCAGCTCACTTATCCTGGCTTCCTGGGTACGGTCACGGCCTTCGCTTAATTCCTGTACCCGCTCTGTATTTATATCAAAACCTAATACGTCGTATTTTTTTGCAAATTCTATAGCTAATGGTAATCCCACATACCCTAGTCCGATTATCGCTATACTGGCATTCTCTACTACAGAATTAATTCCCTTTAAATCCATGGGGTAAAGGTAATAGAGAAAAGTAATTATTCGTACTGGTTTTTTATAGAATACCCAAGTTCCTTTAACGTTTTTTCCCGGCGGAACAGTTCCAAATCGGCTGTCATCATATCCTGGACAAGCATAGGAAGGTCATATTTGGGCTTCCAGCCTAATTTAGTCATTGATTTTGTGGGGTCGCCAATAAGAAGCTCAACTTCTGTAGGCCTGAAGTACCGGGGATCTATTGACACTACTTCTTTCCCTGCTTCAAGCTGGTATTCAGGATTACTGCAGCTTACTATATATCCTTTTTCATTTACACCCTCTCCCTTAAATTCAACTTCAACCCCAGCTTCAGCGAATGACATTTTAACAAAATCCCTTACCGTCGTAGTAATGCCCGTTGCTATTACAAAATCCTCCGGAGTATCCTGCTGAAGGATAAGATACATCGCTTCTACATAATCCTTTGCATGCCCCCAGTCGCGTTTGGCATCGAGGTTGCCGAGGAACAAGCAACTCTGCATGCCCTGCACGATCTTGGAAACTCCCCTTGTGATCTTCCGGGTAACGAAAGTTTCACCTCTCAACGGACTTTCGTGATTAAAGAGGATGCCGTTACACGCAAACATATTGTAAGCTTCACGGTAATTAACTGTTATCCAGTATCCATAGAGCTTTGCCACTGCATAGGGAGAGCGGGGATAAAATGGCGTTTTTTCAGATTGAGGCACTTCCTGCACCAACCCGTACAGTTCGGAAGTAGATGCCTGGTAAATTCGTGTCTTCTCTCCAAGTCCGAGAAGCCGGACGGCTTCAAGGATACGAAGCGTGCCAATTCCATCGGCGTTTGCAGTATATTCCGGCGTATCAAAACTCACTTTTACATGGCTCATAGCACCAAGATTATATATCTCATCGGGCTGTACCTGCTGGATAATGCGAATAAGGTTGGCAGAATCAGTAAGATCGCCATAGTGCATGATAAAGTTAACTTCCGTTTCGTGCGGGTCCTGATACAAGTGATCTATCCTGTCGGTATTAAAGAGAGAACTTCTGCGTTTAATCCCATGTACTTCATATCCTTTTGATAATAACAGTTCTGCGAGGTAAGCGCCATCCTGGCCAGTGATACCTGTAATAAGGGCTTTCTTTTTCATTAAATAACTAAGTTGCTAACGGTACTGGAACTATCATGACTCCCTGTTGAGCTTCTGTAAATGTACATGATGTTATTAAGTGCAATTATACCGCTAAAGTAATAAATGTTTATTGTATTTAAATGTATTGTTGTTAATACGCTGGCATGGGGGTACGGGAATGGTTTGAAAGGGCGATAAGGAAAGGGTGGGGGTATAAACCACCCCTTACCCCCGCCAGCGGGGGTCAAGGCTACTGATTTCAGGAAAAATGATTTATCAGAAGCTTATTTCATTGGTTCTTTAATAATATAATAACTATTGCGGCAAGAAGGACAGAAGTACCTTTTAACAGGTCTGTTAAACAAAAGAACCTTTACAATCCACTCTCTTTTTATCCTGTACTTAAAGGCAACACCACATTGAGGACATAGAGGTAATGTATATTGTTTCGATTTATTATCGGACATATAGATGGTTAATGTTCTCACTTAAACGACCCCAAAACAGGAAAGTTTTCAAAAAATAGCAAAAGAAAAACTTAAACCGAAAATATGTGTAGACAATACTGTCGTATATGAAGTTTAAAAAGCCTTATCGTGATCCTTAACTAAATGAATTACTGTTAAAAAGACTATTTTAACATCCAGCAGAGGCGTCCAATTTTCCAGATACCAGAGATCGTGCTGTACCCTCTTTTCCATCAGTTCTATACTGCCGGTTTCTCCGCGGTAGCCGTTTATTTGTGCCCATCCTGTAATGCCGGGTTTGAGATAGTGACGCACCATATATTTGTCTATAATGTTCCGGTACTGCTCGGTATGCTGCAACATATGAGGTCTGGGACCTACTATGCTCATATTCCCCATTAGAACATTTAAGAACTGTGGCAGTTCATCAAGGCTGCTCTTCCTTAAGAAACGGCCAATAGGCGTTACTCTGCTATCATTTTTACTGGCTTGCCGCGAGTCGGAATCGGCATT
This sequence comes from Pararcticibacter sp., assembly GCA_031981225.1. Classification (GTDB taxonomy): domain Bacteria; phylum Bacteroidota; class Bacteroidia; order Sphingobacteriales; family Sphingobacteriaceae; genus Arcticibacter. The sequence goes on along the minus strand of DALYUO010000023.1, from coordinate 5,449 downwards.
AACTTTCATACTCCTGAACTTGTAACACCAGAATTTCTCGTTATTCCTTCCGCTCCGCAGTTGTTTGAAAAACACCGGGCCTGGTCCTTGGAACTTTATCAGTACCGCTAAAAGCGGATACAACCAGCTGAAGATAAGTACCAAAACTGCAAGGCTAAATGCAATATCAAACACGCGCTTCAGGAACCGGTTATGCATTTCTTCCAGCGGCTCTGTGTTTAAGCTGAATACAGGAAGGCCACCCAGGTAATTGATACTAAACTGCCCATCGAGTGCCTTGCTAAAATCGGGAACGAAACGAAGACGTACACACTGTTTATCGGCTTCTTTAAGCAATAATCCAGCATTACTTATTTCATTCGGAGCCAAGGATATATAAACTTCGTTTACTCCTGTTTCGGCCGCTTTCTTCATTTGCATGCTGATGAAGGGCAGAATATTCTCCCTAAACTCATCCGCCGCCGACTTACCCGTATTGAGAAATCCTTCGAGACTATACTGACGATCGTGATTTTTAAAATAGTCGGCCAGTTGTATACTGGTAGGATTGATTCCAAGCAGAGCAACCGGCCGGGCTACTTTAAATTTCCTCTTTATCCAGGAGCCTGCATGTATTGCAGCAAGACGGCTGGCAAAGAGAATGAAGCTTAACAACAAGAAAAAGACAAGTAATAATATCAGCGATACATTGGTTGCCTCAATAAAAATTACATACAAGAGCAGGATAACATAATGGAGACTTATACACTCCAGGGTTGAGGTATGCAGAAGCTTATTC
>DALYUO010000023.1:2946-4661 GCA_031981225.1 Pararcticibacter sp. | reverse complement strand
AAAGGGACTCTCTCCCTGGTCCTACTAAATCAAAGGCCACAAAGAAGGCTGTGTTAATCAAAACAACATCTGTGACAGCAAGTATCCGGCAAAGGATATAAATATAACGGTTCATGACCATTGGATTATTAAGCGTTTTCAAGTTGATAACCTACAACCGGCGCCGGGCTTGCTTTAGGCTCCCGGATCTGTTGCATAATCCTCTGGAGAATATTTTCCCGGTCAAGAAACCTCTCTGCGTATATTCTGCCATTTAAATATGCCTGTGTGCGATCGGATATGCAGCAATCAAGAATTGTATCCTGAAGCAAAGCTTCGTTCTCACAATCAATAACAACTCCCATTTCGTTTTCACTCATAGTTGTATAGAGTGAAGATCCCGGCTCAGCTGTTACGAGAGCAAGTCCCCCGACAGAAAATATGGAAATCAGTTTAGATGGCAGCATCAGGTCGCAGGCCTCTTTCCGTTGAATCACCAGATGCACATCGGCCATATTTAAAAAGGAGTTGAAAAGAGACAAAGGCTGAAGAGGCATGAAAAAAATATTTTTGAGATTCAGCTCATCTGCCAAATTTTTTAGTTTTTCTTTATATGGACCGTTGCCACATATTACAAACTTTATAAACGGCTTATTTTCCAGTTTTTCAGCAATAGACAAGATGCTTTCAAGTCCCTGTTTCTCACCGATACTACCCGAATAAAGCACAACTTTGTCATCTGGCTGAAAGCCCCATTGCTTCTTTAATACAGATCTTCCGGAAATCGGATAGAAAGACTTGAGATCGCCCCAATTTGGAAAAAAAAGAACTTCTTTCTTTACCTTTTTCTCTATCAGCCTCAACATACCCGGGGATACAGTACTTACAAAATTTACACGGTTTAAAATGTACGTTTCAAGAGCAAAAAGCAATCTAAACACCTTTTCCGTTTTAAGTACTTTAAGATCTCTTGCCGCTTCGATTTGAAGATCTTGTATATGATAAATAATTTTCCCCCCCTTAAACAGGCGGTAGAACAGCGCCAGGAATCCAAGATGGAAAGGAGGCGCCATACAAAAGATCTGCTGGTGGCCCCTTTTAAACAAAAGACAAAAAATTATAAAAAAAGATGAAAGAAAAAATGTAGCCTCTTGCAACACCCGCTTTACCCCTGAAGGGACAGAAGGAACATACAATGGGCAGCGGTATACGCAAAGCTTTCCATTTTTTTGCACCTCTTTTTTATAAAACCTCCCCGAGTATGGCGCTTGTACCCTCCAATTAGGATAATATGGAAAAGATGTAACCGCTGTACATTCATATCCATTATCGATAAGCCAATCGGCCATTTCACCAGTGTACTTTCCGATACCAGTTAATTCGGGAGCGAAATTGATTCCAATAAGGAGAACCCGCCGTTTGTTAGTCTTCTTTTGTTCCATGGGATTGTGAGGTTTATTAAGACAAAGGATTCCAGGCAACTGGTTTTCCAGAAGCCAGAGTTAAGTATTATGAACAAGCTATTATGTTTAGTAATAGATTGTTATACTGCGCGTTAGTCGCCATTGACGAATATAAACAACGGCATAACTGAACTAGTCTAAAGGTGCTATTATGGCAAACAGGAGGTTAGTTAACAACTAGAAGGATTTACTTAAGCTAAGTCGATAATAACATTAGCTGTTTTAAAATACGCCTCCTGTTCTTTGCGGAGTCTATCAATAAGCCTTCCTTCC
>DALYUO010000023.1:0-2936 GCA_031981225.1 Pararcticibacter sp. | reverse complement strand
ATCCTCGGCCACTCCTATTGGCAAAAGATTTTGACGCTGCCTCTCATCTGCATTTTCGCATAAGCCATAAGTCATATAGTGACCTATACCATCGATAACATCTCCTGCTTTCAAATCTATTTTAGCAGCGGCTACTACTTCAACTAAGGGTCTCCCAAGAGGAGCTAAAGCTGCATCATGGAAAAGAACGGCTCGGGCCACAGTCATAGGCACTTCAAAATGACATAAATGATAAGGCGTATAAAAAAGATACAGAGGCCCTTCACCAAGTTTATATAAATTAAGATAATGTTTCTGAAGAGGGTGATCATGAGTTCCAAGAACGAAAACTCCTGGACCAGGTTCTGCTCCTACAAGATAATCTACTATACCCGCACCTTCCAGTAGGTCTTCCAGAGGGAAGAGCTTTATCGCTTCTTTCAACGGGGTTCCGGCTTGTACCGAAAAACCATGCATTCCGAGCTTTGCAACTCTCATGCCTGTACCGTTCGCGATTATTGCCTGCTCGAAAGCGATCTTACTACCGTCGGCAAAAGACGACACCATCGCAGGCTTTTGTCCCCATTTCCTTGCAAAACCTTCCTGGGTGGAGGGATTTCGGTACGGATCGTGAAGCCCTTTTATGTTCCCACACAATACAGGCTTAACTCCTAATGATTTAACAAAGCGATAAAGGTTCATTGTAACGCCTGGTTGGTCGCCGTCGGCATTCGTAAATATGACTCCCGCTTTATCGGCATATATTTTTAGAATAGGTCCTACTGTCCCGTCAACTTCTGCATCCATCAAAATGATATGTTTTCTATTTTGAATGGCACAAAGTGCAACGTTAGCTCCAAATTCAACGGCTCCTGTTACTTCTATTATGGCGTCAATTCCTTCTGCTTTGCACAGTAGCATAGCATCATCGGTAATGCTAAACTTTCCCTCTCTGAGATTTTCTTCAAGCTGAGAAACTGAGGCAACCTCATAAACTTCTGATATATCAGCGTTTGAATACGATTGTCTGGCTTTCGCCATATCGCGGTTAGAGATTGCTACTAATTCCATTCCCTGAACATATTTACATATCTGCAGAGCAATTCCTCTTCCCATAAAACCAGCACCAACCATAGCCACTCTCACAGGGTTCTGGTCTGCTGCTCGTTTGTTTAATGCAGTATCTACTATAATCATACAACTTATTTTTATTTACAAAAAACATTCATTTCACCATTCGGATGACTAGATTTCGACTACGGGCTTAAAAAGAGAATGGGATCTATCTTTTTGCGAAACTATATATGGTTCCAAAGGCCATTCAATATTAAAGGCCGGATCGTTCCATCGATAACCCTGCTCAGCCAAGGGTGTATAAAATTGAGAAACCTGATAGGTAACATCCGTATTATTTTCCAGCGTTATGAATCCATGGGCAAAGCCTTCAGGTACGAACAACATTCGGTAACTATCTGCTGATAATTCAACCCCTACCCATTGCCTGAAAGTTTCTGAATTCGCACGTAAATCGACAATAACATCATAAATCCTCCCTCGAGTACATCGTACTAGTTTTGTTTCTTCAAAAGGAGCGAACTGTATATGCATTCCTCTAAGGGTACCCTTTTCCTTATTGGAGCTTACGTTTGTCTGGACGACATTCGGATTTAGTTTATACTTTTCGAATTCACGTTGGCAAAACGACCTGCTAAAGAAGCCTCGATCGTCTCTAATTGGCTCTATATCTACTATAAAGGAGCCTTTTAATTTAGTTTCTGTAAAGATCATTTTTATCTACTATTTAAGGGTGTTTATAGCGGAATCTCCTCTGTTGTTTTATAGCTCCAGACCAGCTCATCGTTTATGTATTTGCTATTCTGCAGGTTTGTCAATACTTTCAGACGCATGAGACGAGAGTCTCTAAAATCTTCATTTTGAAATTTCATTTCTACAAGAGCATCATATAGTTCCTCCACTGTCCGTTTTAATGTGTAGAGGGGTTGATGATCCGGAGCGAGAGACTTAAATAAATTAAAATTAACGTTGTAAGATCTTTTATCGGGCGCGGCGTCTCTATTGATACTTAATTCAGTACATGGAATCACCCCGGCAACGGCCTCCGCCAGTTCTTTTATTTGATAGTTCCATTCGTTGCTACCTACATTTAAAGCCAGGAATCCATTTTCTTCTACGGGAGTCCTTGTTATAGCCCATTCAACGGCACGCGCCATATCGCGAACATGAATAAGGGGTCGCCAGGGGCTTCCGTCACTTAGTATGCTGATATTGCCAGACGCCACAGCGCCTGCTACAAAATCGTTTAAGACTAGATCAAGTCGTACCCGAGGGCTCATTCCACATGCCGTTGCGAAACGGAGGCATGTTACAGTAAAGCCATCGCCAGCAATCTGCTCCAGGCCTTTTTCAGTAAATACTTTAGATCGGGCATAAGCAGTAAGTGGATCGAGCTCTGAGCTCTCAGTTTTTGCACCTTCTCCTCCTGCACCATAGATACTGCAACTGGATGCAAATATAAAAGAGTTAACTCCGGCATCTTTTGCCATACGAGCAACTCTAAGACTGGACCTATAATTGACGTCCATAGTGACGTCTTCATAACGATTTCCCATAGGATCGTTGGATATAGCGGCCAAATGAACTACAATATCAACTCCATCCATCACCTCGGGTTGCATTTCTCTTACATCGCCTATAAACTGTATATTGAGTTTACTCTCTGGCAAGATGTCTGTATTGGTTAAACAGGATGCAAAATAGGCCATATCGTAACCTATTAATGTAGAATGGGGGAATACAGCACGTAGCTGACTAACAACACAGGGCCCAACATAACCCATGTTTCCGGTTATTAAAATCTTCATTAGAAATAGTTTTGGTTAATAATTTGTTTTTATTGGAACTGATAACTCCTTTGCTATGATTGCTACAACAATTCT
>DALYUO010000022.1:35625-35841 GCA_031981225.1 Pararcticibacter sp. | reverse complement strand
ACGTTTAATAGTTATACAGAGGCAGATGGTCTGGAAGGTAATATATTTAACCATAACTCTTATTATAAGAGTAACAGCGGAGAAATGTTCTTCGGCGGTTATAACGGATTTCTCGGTTTTTTCCCCGGGGACATCGAGATCAATAATACCCCGCCGCCGATATATATTACAGCGTTGAGATTTAATGATGGCAAAAGTGTACAGCCGGCCGAGGAG
>DALYUO010000022.1:26508-35572 GCA_031981225.1 Pararcticibacter sp. | reverse complement strand
AACCTTTTTACTGTTGATTTTGCGGCGCTTAACTATATCAAAGCTTCAAAAAATGCTTATAAATACCTTTTAAAAGGCTACGATAAAGAATGGAATGCGACAATGAACCCATCGGTGGTTTACTCAAATGTTCCGCCGGGCACTTACCAGTTTATAGTAAAGGGATCTAACAACGATAATATATGGGGTAAACCCGCGACCTTAAACATCACCATCTCTCCGCCTTTTTGGAAAACGTGGTGGGCCTACACAGTATACGTGCTTTTAGCAGCCGGACTAATATTCTTAATCATCCGATATTTCTTTTTAAGGGAACTTTACAAAAAGAACCAGGAGCTTACGAAGTTGAAATTGAATTTCTTTACAAACATCTCTCATGAAATAAGAACACATCTATCTTTAATTATAGGGCCTGTAGATAAGCTGATAACGGATAAAAAGCATGACCCCGGGGATAAAGAGCAATTAGTAACTATTAAAAATAATTCAGAGAGCCTGTTACAATTAGTGAATGAACTGATGGATTTCCGAAAAGCCGAAACTGGCCATCTTCCTTTGCGCATCCTACCCATGAATATTGTACCTTTTATCGAGTCTATTTACTCCTCTTTTCATTCCTTATCAGTCTCTAAGAACATACAACTGGATTTTATAAGTCCGGCAGATGAGATAGAGCTATATTTTGACCCCGAACAATTAAAAAAGGTATTTTATAACCTTATATCCAATGCCTTTAAGTTTACTCCTGCCGGTAGCTATATTTCGGTAAGGATCGAGGAAAAAGGTTCTTACACAGATATTAGCGTCATCAATAAAGGCAAAGGAATCTCCAAAGAAAATATTGGAAAATTATTTGATAATTACTTCCAGGAGGATGATTACGGAAGGACCAATACCGGGTATGGCATTGGTTTAGCACTTTCAAAAAGCATAGCCGAACTTCATGGCGGTGGCTTAACGGTAACAAGTGAACCGGAAACAGGCTATACATGCTTTACCGTAAGGTTATTGAAAGGCCGGGCACACTTTTCTGATGAGCAGATAATAAGAGAGGAAACGATTCGGCCTGCAGAACAAATCGACTCCGATGTGGTAACGGCTTACAGCGAATATCAGGCCGACTACCAGCCTTCGGACATAAAACATACTTTGCTGCTTGTTGAAGATAACAGAGCGATCAGAACATTTATAAAAGAAGCTTTACAGGCGAGGTATCAGATTATTGAAAGCGAGAATGGGTTTGAAGGCTGGCAAACAGCGACAGATCAAATCCCTGACCTGATTATAAGCGATGTTATGATGCCTGAAATGGACGGCCTAGAATTGTGCAGAAGAATCAAATCAGATGAAAGGACCAGTCATATTCCAGTGATTTTACTAACAGCCAGGAACGCTGTTTCCAATCAGATAAGTGGCTTGCAAACAGGCGCAGATATCTATCTTACCAAACCTTTCAGCCTGGAGATCCTTTCGTTACACATCTTTAACCTGCTCAAAGCGAGAGAGGTTCTGTGGAAACAGTTTGACAGGCAAATAAAGCCGGATTTGTTATCCCGGAAAGAGCCTGAGGCAGACACGCCCCGCCTCTCCATCCATCCTTTTGATGAGGCCTTCATTAATAAAATGATACAGATGGTAGAAGAAAAGCTGGACGATCCGGAATTTGGAATTGCCATGTTATCAAAAATGGCGGCCATGAGTCAGCCCGTGCTTTTCAAAAAAATAAAGGCTATTACAGGACTATCAGCCAACGAATTTGTGAAATCATTAAGATTGAAAAAGGCGGCGGAGCTTTTGCGTGAAAACAAATATACCGTCTATGAAATATCTTACATCGTTGGCTACGACAGTAGTAAATATTTCAGCCGCGAATTTAAAAAGTATTATCATAAAACTCCTTCTGAATATGCGGCGGACAAAACATCGCCATAAAGCGTTTGCCGTGAAGAGATGAGAATGCCTGATTTTCCGGACGGCCGGAAAGTAAACAAAACAGCAAGTTTCGGATTTTTTAACAGCAAAGTCCTGCGGATATTTGTAGTATAATTGAAAAAGATGAACGAGCAGGAAAAGACGAATTATAATCGTATTGCCAGTGCAATAGATTTTATAAGGCAACATTTCAGGAATCAGCCTAGTCTTGATGAGGTTGCTGAGCAGGTACATTTAAGTCCTTTCCACTTTCAAAAGCTCTTTAGTGAATGGGCGGGAACTACGCCAAAGAAGTTTTTGCAATATGTAAGCGTGGAATATGCCAAGAAATTGCTGAAAGAAAACCATGCAACGCTCTTTGATACCGCCTTCGAAACAGGCCTTTCGGGAACAAGCCGATTGCACGATCTGTTTATCAATATTGAAGGGATGACCCCGGCGGAATACAAGAACGGAGGACAGAACCTGCGCATAAATTACAGCTTTGCTGAAAGTCCCTTTGGCGGTGTGATCGTAGCGTCGACAGCCAAAGGCATCTGTTACCTGGCATTTGAAGATGATGAGCAAAGGGCTTTTGAGAAGCTGGTCAGTAAATTTCCGAATGCCCATTTTGAAAAAAATGCCGATATGCTGCAGGTAAATGCCTTAAATATCTTTAAAAATGACTGGAGCAGCTTACCGGAGATAAAACTACATCTCAAAGGGACCGCTTTTCAGTTAAAAGTATGGGAGGCCTTGTTGAAGATTCCCATGGGGCAGCTCAGTACTTACGGTTCAATTGCTCAAAAGATAGAAGCCCCTGGTTCATCGAGGGCGGTGGGTACAGCTATAGGAAGTAACCCCGTTGCATTTCTGATCCCCTGTCATCGTGTAATACAATCAACGGGCACGTTTGGAGGGTACATGTGGGGTAGTACGCGCAAAACAGCGATCATTGGATGGGAAGGAGTTAGAGTTAATAGCTACGCTGAGAAAAGATGATGGAATTGTTCGACAGAAAGTATGATGGAAGTGTAAACTTGCTACCTTATGATGGCACCGTAAATTACTATGGTCGTGTTATGCAGTTGCACGAGGCTGATAAGTATTTTGATACGCTTCTTCACAGGATTGAATGGAAACATGACGAGGCCGTAATCTTTGGGCGACAGATCACCACAAAGCGGAAGGTGGCCTGGTATGGTGATCGCGATTTTGAGTACACTTATTCGAATATCACTAAGAGGGCGTTACCCTGGTCGCCGGAATTGCTGGAGTTGAAGGACGTTGCCGAGCGTATAACGGGCGAGCAGTTTAACTCCTGTCTGCTTAACCTCTATCATACAGGAGACGAGGGAATGGCCTGGCACAGCGACGGCGAAAAAGATTTAAAGAAACATGGCGCGATAGGATCCATGAGTTTTGGTGCCGAACGAAAGTTTATGTTTAAGCATAAGAAGAGCAAAGAGACTGTTTCTGTAGTACTCGAGCATGGCAGTATGTTGGTGATGAAAGATGTGACACAAGATTATTGGCTTCATAGACTGCCTCCGACTAAGCTTGTTTTAGGACCGAGAGTAAACCTTACTTTCCGTACGATTGCAAGGGCAACCTGATAGAATTTCTATCAGGTTGTAGTTGAAATATGTCTTACCAGATTTTTCTTCGCCAAAGGCAGTAGTGTTTGTTCCAGCGGGAAGGTGATATCCGTTCTTATATGATATACTGCCGGGTTGGGAAACTCTCTTCGGGTATGGATCAAGTCTTTTCTGATCGCCTCGGGAGTTCCATAGATGAAGTTTCTTTCGTAATTTGTGACGAATTGAGTATTAATGCCGCGATATTTCTCGTCGCGGCTCTCAAAAATTGTAACCCTGAACTCGTAAACGTTAGTACTCTTCGTATCCCCGTTACGCAACAGAAGATAGCCATGATATGGATACAGAGGTACGACCCCTATCGTTTCTATGTGCAGCTGGCTTTCAACAAAGTCGTATATTTCCTTACCGGCCTTTATCGCGGGATCTATTTTTTTTAACGAATAATTAATAATGTATTCAATTTCCTGCATCAGGGAGTCATCCTGAACCATCTTCTCATAGGTGAGCTTTACGGCTTCTATGTCGGCATTTGTTAAACGCTCGGGGAATGACTTCTGAAGAACTGTTTTACTTTCTTTAAATTTAAGCAGATTGTTATAATGGAAAATGAGGTCGTTGAGGTCGGGATAAAGTTTTGTTTTATTAAAGCGTTTATTGATATGTTGTAAATAGGCGAGAAGCTGATATTTCTTATATTCAAAGTCGAGAGATCCTTCGATAAACCAGTTTACACTTAATGTCGTCATAAATCCTCCTTTTACAATACAATAAATACAGAAAAAAGATCAAATTTGCAACAATGCCTAAAGGAACAATCTTTCTTCTTCCGGTACCCTTAGCTGACAACTCAGCTGAACGGACACTTACTGCCTCGCAAGGCCAGCTAATAAACAACATTAATACCTATATTGTTGAGAACGAGAAGACCGCGCGTTACTGGCTCAAAAATATGGGACTCAAGACACCTCAGAGTGAATTGATAATCCACGTATACGGCAAGCATTCCGGGAAAACGGATATTGCGCATTATTTTAAGGCGCTGGAGGCCGGAACCGATGTGGGACTGATGAGTGAAGCGGGGTGTCCTGCAATAGCTGATCCGGGTTCAGAGATTGTAGCAGAGGCGCACAAAAGGAACATCAAGGTGGTGCCGATGGTGGGACCGAGCTCGATCCTGCTTGCCCTGATGGCTTCTGGGTTTAACGGGCAAAGCTTTACATTCCATGGTTATCTCCCGATTGATAAAGTACAGCGCTCTAAGAGGATCAAAGAGCTTGAGAATATATCAGAAAAGCACAAGCAGACTCAGATCTTTATAGAAACACCTTTCAGAAATAATCAGCTTTTGGAAGAAATCCTCAGGACCTGCCACGGTCATACACGGGTATGTGTTGCCTGCAACCTCACTTCAGACGACGAACAAATAATCTCCTTACCTGTTGAACAATGGCGGAAACGGTCGTATGATTTTCATAAGAAGCCGACCATCTTCCTGCTTTATAAATGAATTCTTTACCCTCACATTGTTCTGTTCTTATAGTGGGCGCCGGACCGTCTGGTTTGATGATGGCTGCGCAATTGCTGCGCTTTGGCATTCATCCGGTTATAATAGATGTTAAGACAGGACTGACCAGCAGCTCAAGGGCCCTGGCGGTCCAGCCGCGGTCACTTGAGATTATGAGGCAGCTGGGTGTAGATGCCGTAGCACTGGAAGAAGGAAACGCTATTAAGGGACTTGCTATTCATGAAGATACGGAAGAGGTGGCTCATCTTGATCTTACTTCTGTCGGCGAAGGGATTAGTCCTTTCCCTTATGTGCTTATCCTGGAACAGAATAAGACGGAGAAAATACTTCTTGATTATCTTACCTCCAACACCTGCCCCGTATACTGGGATACAGAGCTTAAAGGTGTTTCTTCCACGGAGCACAGTGTCGCTGTGCGACTGAGACGGGGGGATGTTGATGAAACGCTGACATGCGACTGGCTTATCGGGGCTGATGGAGCATCCAGCAGTGTAAGGAAAAGCCAGGGTATTGCCTTTACCGGCGGCACGTATCTGAACAAGTTTTATCTCGCAGATATAAATCTTAAAGGCCAGCCGGATGGCGGTGACGTGCGGATATTTCTTGAAGATAAAGGCTTTACCGGTATTTTTCCGATGCAGCGCAACAATTACCGGTTTATTGGGATCCTGCCACGAACTTTAAGGAATCGGGAGAGTGTTACTTTTGAGGATATCAAGCCTTATATAACCTATGCTTCTGGAATCCCCCTGAATGAAGAGCTTTGTTATTGGTTTTCGACTTATCAGCTTCATCACAGGGTAGCTGAACGCTTTCGTAACCGGCGTTGTTTTTTGATTGGTGATGCTGCTCATATTCATTCACCAGCCGGGGGACAAGGGATGAATACGGGATTGCAGGACGCCTATAATCTTGCCTGGAAGCTAAGTGGAGTGCTGAAAAGGGAATATAACGAAAGGATACTCGATACATACGCCGCAGAACGGATGCCGGTGGCACGGGCGCTGTTAAAGACTACCGACCGCCTGTTTACGATCGCAGCAACGCAAAACTGGCTTATCAGCAGGATAAGAAACTGGCTTCTGCCTAAGATTCTTCAAAAACTCTGGAAAGACAAAAATATTTCGGGTAAGCTGTTTACGCGCATTTCACAGACCGGAATTCAATACAGAAGTAGTTCCCTGTCTGTCCATCACAGCCAGTCGGGCCGGGTGAAGGCGGGTGACCGTCTCCCTTTCCTGCATCTTTTTGATGAAAAGCTTAAGGAGGACACTGATCTTCATTCCTGGTGCTCGAAGCCTGGTTTTACACTGTTGGTTATCGGATTTCTTAGCCAGCGGGACGTTCATCTGCTCGCAAAATGGATTAAATCTGCTTATCCTTCACAGCTAAATTTTTACTATCTCCCGCCATCAGAGCCCAATCAGCATATATTTGACTTCTTTGAAATTAAAGAAGATAAAAAGAAAGCGTTAATCATACGCCCCGACATGCATATCGGTTATATGAATGATATTGTTGATATCGAACTCTTAGACATCTATCTGAAAGAAACTGTCGGATGGAGGAAATAACACCGGTTTTATCTGTATAAATTTTTTGCCTCTATAAAGTCCAGTACCTTATCAGGAACGAAATACTGCACATTTTTCTTTTCTTTAAGCGCTTTCCGGATGAACGTAGATGAAATTTCCATAACGGGAGTTTCGGTGATTGTTACAGAGGGATGGCTGTTCAGATCGCAATCTTCATATCCTGGTCTCGGATATACATAAACGTGATAGTCGCGCAGGATGAGCTCATAGTTCTTCCACTTCTTTAGTGATACGAGGTTATCAGCTCCCATAATCAGGGAAAACTGATGTTCGGGATAGCGCTCGTGCAGATGAGTTAGGGTGTCAATCGTATAGGACGGCTTTGGGAGTTTAAATTCGGCATCGCTTACAAAAATATCAGAAGCCTGCTCTGTGGCAAGCTTGGTCATCTCCAGCCTGTCGTACATATTAATGAGCGCTTTTTTATCCTTTAAAGGATTGTGTGGCGATACTACAAGCCACACTTTATCCATATTGGTATAATGAGCCATATAGTTGGCTATTATCAGATGTCCCGTATGAATGGGATTAAAGGAGCCGAAGAAAAGTCCTATTTTCATTTTTCGATAAACTCTCTCACGATTCTTTCAGCCTCGTTACAGGCAGTCTGCAAATCAAAATTAGGAAGTATCACATCAAAGCGGCTTGCAAATGTCAGTTCTTTATCTGCCTTGGCGATCCGCTCCTTTAGCTTTTCGGCGCTGTCGGTGCCCCGCCCGGCGAGCCTTTGTACAAGAACCTCCGGAGATGGCGGCTGGACAAATATAGAGAGTGCCTGGTCTCCGAACTTCTTTTTCAAACGCATTCCGCCCTGAACATCAATATCAAATACCACGTGTTTCCCTTCATCCCATATACGTTGTATTTCGGAGCGGAGAGTTCCATAAAAGGTACCTGAATATACTTCTTCGAATTCTACAAATTCGTGTTTGGCAATCTTATGAAGAAATTCTTCCTTACTGATAAAATAATAGTCCTTTTCATTCATTTCGAAGCCCCTGGATTCACGGGTTGTTGCGGATATAGAGAATGAAAGTTGGGGTATTTTTTTTAGCAGGTAGTGAACAATTGTGGTTTTCCCGGCCCCGGAAGGTGCTGAGAATATAATAAGCTTACCTTGAGTCATATAAAAATTGTGTATCTGAAAGTATGTGTGTTAAAACTGTTAAAGTACGTTTAGCAGCTGCTCTTTTATTTTTTCAAGCTCCTCCTTCATTCCAACGACGATCTGCTGGATGCGGGCGTCATTTGCTTTCGATCCCATGGTGTTAATCTCACGTCCGATCTCCTGAGAAATGAATCCCAGTTTTTTGCCGTTCGCATCAGAAGATTTAAGGGCTTGCAGAAAATAGTCACAGTGGCTCTTAAGTCTGATCTTTTCTTCAGTGATATCGAGTTTATCGATATAGAATATTAATTCTTGCTCGAGGCGGTTCTGATCGGTATTTTCCTTTCCGACATATTCATCCAGGAGTTGCATAAGCCTTTCTCTGATTACTGGCAGACGTTTTGGGTCTTGCTCTTCAACCTGTTTCAATGCGTCAAGAATATTACTTATCCGGAGAATAAGATCTCTTTGCAGCACATTCCCTTCATCCGCTCTAAAAGTTTGGAAATTTGCCAGCGCTAATGAGAAGGTACTGTACAACTGCTGCCATTCCTCTTCCGATACGATGTCTTCGTCGTATTTTATAACCTCTGGGAAGTTGAGAGCTAATTGCAGTAAACTGGTGCCATTGTCGTTTAATTCTTCGGCCGAAGCTTTCAGTTGCTGGTAATACAGTTTCAAAAGTGCGCTGTCAATTGAAGCAGTCTTTTTTTCATTCTCCGGGTACTCGATGGTAAAGGTTATATTTACCTTTCCACGCTCTATCTGCTTGCTGCAATCATTCCTCAGAATCAATTCCTTATCCGAAAAAGCTTTAGGAAGCTTTAATGCAAGTTCGAGAAATTTACTATTTAGTGATTTTATCTCTACGGTATATTTTGCATTCGCATGATCTCTAGAGGCTATACCGTAACCAGTCATGGATTTAATCATGGGCAAAGATACTATTTATTCAGATTCGAACTGTTTGGATATTTAACAAGGGAGCTGTTTTTTGTGGGAAAAAGAACTCTTTTTGGCGTGGTTTATGTTAAAATTGGTTAAATACACCAGGTATGAGTAAATATCTTTTAGCTTAGCAATGATTATGTTTTATTTAAAACGCATATCTGTGGCAGTGATGTTTGCTTTTCTTGCAACATCAGTTAATATTGTTTCTGCACAGAGTATTAAACCGCAGCAGGGCGCTGTATTAAAAAGAGGCGGCGGCGTAAGGATTAGTGGAGCAGTGGTACAAAATAAGCGGAGTAATTTTTCTGTTTCTACTAACCAGTTTGGGTTTTTCAGTATACTGGCAGCACCCGGCGACACCATTGAGGTACTT
>DALYUO010000022.1:9898-26498 GCA_031981225.1 Pararcticibacter sp. | reverse complement strand
GGGATATACACCGCAGACAACTGTGGTTTCTGATTTCAAAGACGCACTTATTTACCTTATTCCGGTAACTGAACTTAATGAAGTGATTGTAAAAGGAAGATCATTGGAGAACGAGCTTAAGGAGGTTCAGGATGGTTACCGCAGTAAAGGTGTTTACTATAACGGAAAACCTCCCCTTCTTGCGTCGGTGTTTCACCCGCTGACTGCAATTAACGAACTTTTTGGTAAGAATGCCAAAAGAGCGCGCCGTTTTAACGAGTATGCAGAACGCGAACTGGAATATCAGGAAATAAGCCGCCGTTTTAACGATTTGGTAATTAAAAATGCTGTTCCTATAACAACCGAAGAATTGCCTGAATTTCGCGCAGAGTATTTGCCAGGACTTGAACAGATCAGAAGATGGAACGACTACGATCTTGTGATGTATATTAAAACGTCGTTCCAGGATTTCAGGAAAAGCAGACAGCAACCGGATAACAAGAAATAGCCGTCCTTGAAATCTTATTTTCTGCCTGCTTTTTTAACTTCTTTTATAAGGCGGATTTTAAGGTAGGCGATTAATGCAATCAGAAAAACAACAGCAGCAGAAAGCATATAGAAACTACGGTTTATACTCCAGAAAAGGCAGAATATCAGGATTATTATCGCGAGGTTATATATAACGTTGAGCAATACTTTCTTTACCATGCTATGATTACATTACCGCTGACTCTTAATACACTTGCATATCAGGATCGAACTTTTCTTTCCATGCAAGGATCCCGCCTTCCAGATTATAAAGGTTCTCATATCCTAGTTGTTGTTCGAGCTGCATAATAGCTGCGGCACTGCGTTTTCCGCTGCGGCACTGAACTATAACAGGTTTGTCTGTAGCAATCTTATCCGATTCTATAAGCACTCCAGCAAGGGGGATGTTTTCGCCGCCCAGATTGGATACCTCATATTCAAAAGGTTCGCGAACATCTATAAGCTGAAAATCTTCGCCCTTATCTATTTTTTGTTTTAATTCTTCAACTGTTATTTCTTTCATACTCGGAGATTTTAAAATCAAAGATAGGAAATATAAAGGTCAGCTTTTGGTTTTTGAAATCAGGATTATGTAAAATACGAAAGAAAACCGCGCTGTGTCCCTTATTTTCTCGTCAATCTGTAACAACTTGGCTTACTACTCGTTTTATAGATGATCAATTGTGATTTGATGAAGAAAGTTAACGATTTTTTCTGGTTTTGTTCGGGCGCACACGCCGAAACTTTGAGGAATTTTCCAACTGAACATAATAAGTACGTAGGTATTGGGGCCACCATATTCTTCACAGCCCTGTTTGCGGCTCTATCAGGCGGATATGCCATGTATTTTGTGTTTGCGGGCAGCAGCGCAGCTGTGTTTTTTGCTTTTCTGTTCGGCTTGCTTTGGGGGCTTGCTATTTTTAATATGGACCGGTACATCGTGTCGAGTATTAATAAGAACGGATCTGCTAACCGGCAAATATTGCAGGCTACGCCCCGTATTCTGCTTGCTATAATGATTGGGATTGTAATTTCGAGGCCGTTGGAATTAAAGATCTTCGATAAGGAGATCAGACAAAAGCTTAAGACTACGTACCTCAATGGGCAGCGCTCCAAAATTGATACGTTGAATCATACATTTGAAAATAAATACGGAGCACAGATCGATAAGCTGAACGACCTTAATGCCGAGAAGGATTCGCTGGAAAAAGATATTAACCGGTCGCGGTACGTCCTTAACCAGGAGATCTTTGGTGATAAAACTAATCAAACTTCCGGGAAAGTGGGTTTTGGTACCTATGCCAAGCAGAAAGAGGCGGTGTTAAATGAGAAGGCTACCCGACTTGAATCGGTGAGGTCGGAAATTAATGTTCTCGAGAATTATGTTAACCGCAGGAAAGATATCGATGGTATAACGAGCGAAAAGTTGTTCAGTGGAAGACAGCTTGACAGCCTCTCGAATGTCGCAGGTTTTGCAGACCGGAACTGGGCTCTTGGTCAGTTAAGTTTTAATGCGGACGGAAGCCGGGATGTAGGTACCTATCTCGCCATTATGTTCATCGGACTTCTGTTTATCTTGTTTGAATGCCTTCCTGTTTTTGTAAAGCTGATGAGCGACAAGGGGCCGTATGATATCGCCCTTCAAAATATAGAGGCGTCGGCGGTTTATGGTTCGCATAAGAATAAAGATTATGACATTGCTGTAACCGATGGTGTACATGATACGAGGGTTGAAACCGAAATCGATAAGCAGAAAAAGATCATACGTGCCAGGTCCTTACGTGAAATTGAGGATTTTGATCTGAGTTAAATCCTTAGCGCCTTCGCGGGAACTATAAATTCTTCCGCATGACGTAGTCGTTCATGTAATAATCATAATAGCGAATGTCAACTTCCTGGTAAACCTCGAACCCCTGTTTTTTATAAAAATGGAAAGCGGGATTTTTCCTGTTTACATTGAGTTCGAGTGTTTCGCCTTTTTCTTTTCTAGCCTCTTCTTCTATAGCTGAAATGAGTCGCCGGCCGATACCATTTCCTTGTTCCGACGGCAGGATGTAAATTTTATGAAGCTTGAAAATATGCTTCTCCGTATCGAAGCGTGAGAACGAGGCGAAAGCCACAGGCTCAAGGTTTCTTTCTGCGATCAAGAAAGTCTCCCTTTGAAGCTGAGTCTCTAGAGCTGGTTTGGAATACATCGTGTCAAGCATGAAACTGATTTGCTCCGGTGAAACGATACTTTGGTAGGTAGGCCACCATATATCGTGCGCCAGTTTACGTATAGCCGTGATATCGTCTTCGGTTGCAACTCTGATGGTCATATCTGGTATATGAATTGAAATTGCAAAAGTAACATCACAACTTAGAGTTTCAAAAATAATCTGATAGAACACACTGGGTCTTGCGGTCTAAAGTTCTTCCCCGATGAATATAAATGGTTGGTCAAAAGTCAGTGTGTAGAATCCTTCTTTCTCTGTTTTATAAACGTGTTCCGATAATTTATGAAGGCCCATTGTATTAAGGTTCTTAACTTCAGAAAGGATTTCAATTTGCTCGCCGGCAACCTTCCACTTGCTGAATCCCGGCTTCGCTGTGAAAATCCTTTTTTGAGGAGTAAGGATGACAAGGGTGATACTATCGGCGAATAAGGCGTAATCTTTCAGCTTAAAACTCGTGGTGATTATGTTTACTGCATGGTATTGTTCTCCTGCAAGGTATTTAAGAGCGTCAAGCAGGGGCGAGTTCCCGGTATGGATCACAAACGTCTTGTGCTGAAGTGGAGATGATATCGAACTGCTTATTACTCCGTCGATCTTTATTCCCAGAGAATCCGCCGCTTCATAGACCGGTTCATTAACAAGTACGGTGGGATTCCATTCGAGCAGCTGACCGAGGTTTTCGTCGTTAAAACCATCAAGGTCCATTATAAGTAAGGCTGGCTCCTGTTTTTCGCGTACAATGTGGTGAGATGACATGATTATTTGGGTAAGAGCTATAGGGGTTAAAGCATAAAGATAAGTAACGAAAGCTAAAAGAAAAAGCTTTTGACCTATCCTCTAACCTTTTATCTCAAAAGATCTTCCTATAAATCTCTTTAAATGCTTTGCAGGCTCAGGGGCAAGGTTTATTGCAGCCGAAACTGCGATGCCATATATCCCTGTTTTAAGCAATTCCTCTACGTCGTCTATTGTTATTCCTCCAACAGCTAAAAGAGGAATAGCAATGCCTTGTTGAATCATGCTCTCGCTTATAGCTTTGTATCCATCTGTTCCCAGGAGCGGGTAATTGTTAGGTTTTGTCAATGTTAACGCGAAGGGGCCGCAGCCGATATAGTCGACTGAATTACTTTCTGCAATACGTATTATATCTTCAATAGTGTTGGTTGATGCTCCTAATGTTTTATCCTCACCTATCTGTTTACGAATAATCTCGAAATCGGCCTGCATATCTTCTATATGTACGCCCTGTATATCTGCTTTATCAAGAAGATGGAAATGGTCGGTTATAATCAGGGTAGCTCCCCAATCATCACAGATTGCGGCTATCTGACTCACTTCTTCCAAAAGTGCATTGTCATCTTTTGAGAAACAGCGGTATTGAATCCAGTTAGCACCAGCTTCGCAAGCTGTTTGCGCCTGTTGTATGTGGGTCCTGTCCGGGAGGTCCTGTGTGAGATAGTGAAATCTGGAGATGTATTTTTTCATAGTGGTTTTTATAAATGTAAAGTTGAATGCCGTTCCATGCATTCAACTTTACATTTTCTACTCTCAACTTTACTTCAGTGCTTCAATAACCGGTTCGCCGATATTTCCATTAGGAGCCTGAATATGCAGCAGTGCGGCAATAGTTGGTGAAATGTCAGTCATATTAACCACACGACTTGTACTGCCCTGTTTGATGCCCCAGCCCATTAAAACAAACGGAATATGCGCGTCATACGGGTTCCAAACTCCGTGATTTGTTCCCAGCGGCGAGCCGCTGAAATATCCTGCCTTTGGAATTATTTGAATAACACCACTACGAGCGCGGTTGTAACCGTTAATAATCCGTTTTTTTAACACTTCAGGAATGGCTGCTTCTTCCGCTCTGTCTACATCCACTGCAAACAATATGTCGTCTCTTTTCCTCAAGAACTCTACACAAGCAGTCCTTATAGCCGCTTCGTCGAGGTTATTCTTCGCAATAAGAGAGTTATTCAGACTTACCTGATAGCTTCCTATCCCCACTACGATGTTGGGCTCTTTAAACTCTTTCTCCAGAGATTCATTTAGCTCTTTTTGGATTTTTGAGGTGGGTAAAATACCTCCGGGAATTTTTTGATCGACTAAGAAATTGGGGTTGTGTGCACCTCCATGATCGGCGGTAAGGAATACGGTATAATTTCCGGCGCCAATTTTGTTGTCAAGGTAGCTAAGAAAGGCTGACAGATCTTTGTCAAACCGCAAATAGGTGTCCTCTACTTCAATGGAATTAGGGCCAAAACGATGTCCCATATAATCGGTGGATGAAAAACTTACAGCAAGGAAATCTGTAACTACATTTTGTCCAAGTTTTTCGTTCTCTATCGCAGCCTTTGCACAATCAAAGGTAAACGTGTTACCATAAGGTGTAGTTCTTAGGATACCAAAATCTTTTGAAAACATCGAAGATGTCTTAATTGGAAATACAGGTGCAGAAGTGCCGCTGAACTTTCCTTCATACCTGTTATCGTCTTTGGTACTTTGAACATAGGTATTTATTGGATACAGGGTATTCCAGTCTTGCTTCAGGTATTTTTCGGGAAGCCTCTGCGCGTTCAGGTTTTTTACCCAGTCAGGGAGCTGTTGCATATAATACGTACTGCTGATCCAGTTTCCCGTTTGATCATCAAACCAATAAGCCGCATTGGCAGAATGTCCCGCAGGTAAAATTCCGCCCCGGTCTTTCAGCGCTATGCCAATTACTTTTGAACGGAAGTTCGTGGCAAGCCTAAGCTCATCTGTTACAGTGCTCACCAAGAGGTTGCGAGGCGACATCTGCCCAGCAGTACTGGCGCTTCCAACAGTTTGTACTGCGGTATCTCCGGCACAATACATCGTTTTTCCGGTTTTCTGATTGATAAAATCATTTCCTGCTATGCCGTGAATTGCAGGGACTGTTCCTGTATAAATGGACGAATGCCCGATAGCCGTGACGGTAGGGATATAATCAATATTCGTGTTTTCGCAGCTAAAACCCTCTCTGAGCAGTCGTTTCAGGCCACCGTTACTATAGCGGTCATAATAACGGTAAAGATAGTCCCATCTCATTTGATCTACTACTATTCCTACCACCAGTTTTGGTCGTGGAACAGAAGTGCTTTGGACGGGTTTTTTCTGGGCAAACGTTGAATTACTAAATATAGCTAATATTAAAGTAATGAGGAGTGTGTGTTTAATCTTCATGGTTGGGATAAAGATAAGGACATTCTATAGAAATAAAATTATGTGTCCTGAAAACTTCAGCCTGCTGCCCTGACAGCAGGCTGAATAACTAAAATTTTACATTGAGTGATAGCAGGAAATTCCTTGTGGCTTGTGGATAAAAGCCATTGCCGGAATAAAGAGTGTCTTCAGAGATGTATTTAAAGGTGTATCCGTTGTTTTCATACAACTCGCTAAATATGTTGTGGATCTGAAAGGGGCTACCTATGTTCCTGATGCTTCCCGCCCTTGTATTATATCGAAGGCGCAGGTCATTAACAAAGAAAGCGTCAAGCACCCTATCGCGGTTTAAAGGGTCGTCGATAGTGCTCCTGTTCGATGTATTATCAAGGTACTGTTTGCTGACATATTTACTTAAGAAAGCTATTTCAGCGTTGGGTACCGGACGGAAGCTGATGTCGCTGGAGCCGATGAATGATGGAGAGAAAGCGATATCGGTATTTTTATACTCAAACGTTTGTTGTGTATTGTTATCATCAACATATTCAGTGAAGTTGCTGATCTTATTACGGCTCAGACTTGCTGTTGCGGTCCAGGTTAACTGAGGTAAAATATTCCATTGCCCATCGAATTCTATACCCGCACGATAGCTGCTTGATACATTCCGGCGTGTATATTCGCCAACATCGTTGATCCTGCCGGTAAGGATCAGCTGATCTTTATAGAACATTCCGTAGGCATTGATCCCTGCCTGAAATTTCTCTCCCTTGATGCGGTACCCTGCTTCAATGTCTTTTAGATTTTCTGCTTTAGGTCTGCTGTCAGGAGTAGATTCCGTATAGTCGTCCCGGTTTGGCTCCTTATTGGCCACTGCAAAGGATGCATAAACATTACTTCTTGAGTCAATCAACCAGGTCAGGCCAATTTTAGGATTAAAGAAATTGAGGTTATCTTTTTGCTGAACGTTCTTCTGATTCCGGTCGAAACCAAGGAAAGAATACCCGATTCGCCTGTATTGAAGATCGAGAAAAGCGTTCAGCTTACCCATCTGATAGTTGGCCCTTAAATAACTGTTGAAATCTGTCTTCACCGCATCATCTTTATAATATCTCTTTTCTGTGCTTGTGTAGTTACCTGCAGGATCAACATAAGGAACCTCCGCCCAAATCACCTCTCCAAAATGATCACCCCTGTATTCATTGTAAGCGCCTCCGAGTATAAGCTCCAGTGTATTTTGCGGCTTGTAGTTGAATGAATAGGTAAGGCCGTAAAAGTCGTTGTCGAGCCACCTCCTTCTGACAAGGTTGCTGGTTTCAACCGTAGTTCCGCCAATAACCGGGGATGGTATATTATAGTCCTCAAGCGAAGCAGCATCTTTAAACTCCTCGTAGTAGCCTCTTCCATAGGTATAATGTAAGGCTGTATTCAGGGATAATTTATCATTAAAAGTATGAGTGTAAAGAAACTGGTAATGATCCTGCTGGTAGTTATCCGTCTGATCTTCGTAAGTAAACTCATTATACCGACGATTGGTATCCAGTATCGATTCGGGCACTCCGTTCCAGGCCTGATATGTTTTTTCCTTGCCAGAAAATACATTGACCCTGATCAGATCCTTATTTCCATAAAAAGCACCGGTAAGGAAAAAGGATTTGAGATCGGAAGATGCACGGTCGATGTATCCGTCTGACTTAATTCGTGATACCCTGGCATCAAAAGTAAATTTGTCGTTGATAAGGCCAGTACCTACGCTTACTGTATTTTTCCAGGTTTCGAATGACCCATAAGTATTGTTTATTTCGGCATAAGCAGAGTCGCGTCGCGTAGTGGTTTGTACATTCAAGCTTCCACCAAAAGCAGCGGCTCCGTTGGTGGAAGTGCCCACACCCCTCTGAATCTGTATATTATCGACCGAAGAAGCCAGATCGGGCAGGTTCACAAAAAATGCGCCTTGGCTTTCTGCATTGTTTAATGGAATGCCGTTCAACGTGACATTTATCCGGGTTCCATCACTTCCCCGGATACGGACTCCCGTGTATCCGATTCCTGTACCGGCGTCAGAACTTACTACTACAGAGGGCGTTTGATTTAAAAGATAGGGAAGATCCTGTCCCATATTATTCTTCTCAATTTCCTGCCGGTTCATGTTGCGGTACGTGGTCGCCGAGTTCTCACCCGCTCTGGTGGCTTTGACGATAACTTCATCGGTTATGAAGCTGTTTCTCTCCAGAGCAACATCCAGAACCTGATCGCTGCTGATATGGATCGTTCTGCTATATTCTTTGTATCCGATATAGCGTATGCGAACCTGATACGATGCCCCGGTAAGGCTGCTAATGCTAAAGTCACCATTCGAATTGCTGGTAGCTGAGCGGTTGCCGATACTGATACTTGCTCCGGGCAGTGGCTGATGAGAGCTACGGTCGGTAATTTTCCCTTTTACAGAGAACTGGGCTGATACAACATAAGGCATCAGCATCGCCAGTAAGGCGATAAGAAGATTTTTTCTCACTTTAAATTTCTAAAAAATAGTTAAACATTCAGCACGCAAGGGTCACGCACCTTTTTTAACTTTACCATCCCTACGCCGGCATTATCCGGATCAGGTGCCCGAAGTAACTGTGCTACTATCGGTGGGTATAATCTCAGCCTTTGTTTGTGTCGGAGAAAAACTCAAATGTTCTTTCCTCAACAAGGCACCCCTTAAGACGGGGTAAAGATAGTAAATTTTTGAATTCGCCATAATTCTCCTTATGTTTATCCCCTTTTAGCTTACAGCTTAATAGCTTTACTGAGTCGTTTACCAATGTTAAGGGTTGAGAGTACAAAACCATATAAAGTAGTATATTCGTTATGCAGGCATGAGTATCTGGGGTTTTTAATTGAACCGCATGTTGTTCAGTTAAATCCTGATGGCGATTTTTCCCTTACCCATCAAAGGCTGTTTACAAATACGGCTAAGGAATTTTCGGCCGGGTTTGATGAAAATGATTTTAAGCTCGTTAAACTTCTTGAAGAGACAGAACAGGGACACATTATAAAACGCTATTATAAAAAAGCCATTCGTCCGATGGAGTTTTTTAGTAAAATCTACGACGAAAAGCTCCATAACACGATCAGGCCAAAAATAGAAAAAAGGATTGTTGAGGCCCTTTCATTGCTTCAGAATAAAGAAATATACCTGATGAGTAAGGAGGGCTGGCCTGTGGAGCGCCCGCTTGCTATAGCAGAAGATGCGGCCACCGTGTTGTTCCACTTCAGGAAGAATGAAGAAGAGACACGTTACTTCCCTACAATAAAATACCAGGGAATCAGGATCGAGTTTATGTTTAAAGATGCGCAAGTCATCTGTAATGATCCCGCCTGGCTTCTCCTTGAAAATGTGCTGTATTTTTTTGAAGGGGATATCGAAGGAAAAAAGCTTCAGCCCTTTCTCAATAAGCGGTATATATCGATCCCTAAATCGGCGGAGAAAACATACTTTGAGCGCTTCGTTGCGCCCCTGATTGAAAAACATCATGTTTATGCCGAGGGATTCGCCATTAATACAGAAAAGTTTGAGGCGATACCGGTTCTAAAGGTCATATTTATACCCGGCGGAACTTCACAGTTGCAGCTTTATTTCAGGTATGGGGACTATGTGTTCTCTGCCGGGAGCGACAGAAAAGTTTCTGTAAAGATGGAAAAGGAAAAGGATAACTATATTTTCCATCGTATTAAACGATCGACCGAAAGGGAAAAGGCCAAGTTACAGGAGCTATTGTCTATGGGGCTCAAAACTACCGGTGGAATGTTTGTTTACCTGGAAACGGCGCAGAAGACCGAGGAAAATCCAGCCTTCGATGTAATTAACTGGTTGAATACCCATCATGACGAGCTAAATACAGGTGGCTTTATGATTGAACAACCAGACGGCAATAAGCGGTTTCTTTTCGGACAGAGCTCGATCAACCTTGAGATTCAGGAGAACAATGATTGGTTTGACCTGCAAGCGTTTGTTCGTTTCGGACCGTATTCTATTCCCTTTCTTGAGCTTAAACATCACATCTTAAATAAGATCCGTGAGTTTGTTTTGCCTTCAGGTGAAGTGGCTGTCATTCCGGAGGAATGGTTTTCGCAGTATAGTAACCTGCTTAGTTTTACAGAAAAGGGCCATGGCGACCTGCGCTTGAAGAAGCATCATATAGGGCTGATAGCTGATTTCGCCGACAGTGAACTGGCGACAGTAACCATTGACCGGAAACTGCAGAAACTTTCTGATTTTCATGAAATTGAAGATGCACCTATTCCGGTAAATTTTAAAGGGACTCTCCGCTCGTATCAAAAGGCTGGTTATAACTGGTTTCATTTCTTGAGAAAATACAATTTTGGAGGCTGCCTGGCAGACGATATGGGGCTTGGGAAAACGGTTCAGACGCTTGCTTTACTACAGAGAATAAAGGAAGAAGGTGATGCGTCGGGGGTGAGTTCTACCTCTTTGATCATTATGCCTACGTCGCTTGTTTATAACTGGTTGAACGAGGCCGGGAAATTTGCGCCTGATCTTAAGATCCTTGTACATACAGGAAGTTTCAGGAACAAGGAGGTGGGTAGGTTCCTGCAATATGATGTGGTGCTCACTACTTATGGAATTACCCGTGTAGATGCCGAGCTAATGGAGCACTTGCATTTTCATTATATCATTCTCGATGAGAGCCAGAATATTAAGAACCCGGATTCTAAGGCTTACAAGTCGGTGAAGACTTTGAAATCGAAACACAAACTCATATTAAGCGGTACCCCTGTTGAGAATTCTGTTAATGACCTCTGGACACAGATGTCGTTCATTAATCCTGGCTTACTGGGAAACCAGCATTTCTTCCAGAATAACTTCGTCATCCCGATAGAAAAGAGGAAGGAGGAAGATAAGGCGAAAAAGTTGCAGGCGATTATTAAACCATTTGTTCTACGCCGCACAAAAACTCAGGTTGCTAAAGAGCTCCCCGAGAAAACAGAACAGCTTTTCTACTGCAGTATGTGCGAGGAGCAGGCCGAATATTACGAAAAGGTTAAGTCTGAATACCGCAATGAGCTGTTGAAAACACTCGAAGACGGTACTTTTGTTCGATCACAGATCCAGGTGCTTCAGGGACTTACTAAATTGAGACAGATAGCTAATCATCCTTTTATGGTGGACAATAGTTATGAAGGCGAGTCGGGTAAATTTGAGAATGTGATCCACACGCTGGAGAATGTTTTAGCTGAAGGGCATAAAGTGCTTGTTTTTTCACAATTTGTGAAGCAGCTGGACATTTATCGTAAATACCTCGACAACGAGCACGTTTCTTATGCTTATCTGGATGGAGCGACGAAAAACCGTGGCGAAGTGGTTGAGGAATTCCAAAAGAACAGTGATATAAAGCTATTTCTTATTTCGCTGAAGGCCGGGGGAGTTGGGCTGAACCTGACTGAAGCTGATTATGTATTTATGCTCGATCCCTGGTGGAACCCGGCGGTAGAGCAGCAGGCGGTGGACCGTACCCACCGTATAGGTCAGACAAAAAATGTCTTCATCTATAAGTTTATCACCAAAGACAGCGTAGAAGAGAAAATATTAGCCCTGCAAAACAGGAAACGTGCCGTTGCTGATTCTTTAATCACAACAGAAGAAAGCTTCGTGAAATCCTTGAGCCCAGACGATATCAGGGAAATACTTAATTAATGGACAATTGACAATGGACAATGTGGAATGGACAAGTGACAGTTGACAATGGAGAATGAGAAAATGGAGGAAATTGTATACTGGTTAAATTATCTGTTTAGCTGAAGCTATTTGAAAATACCCTTGTCCCTTGTCCATTGTCAATTGTCCATTCTCAACTGTCCCCTGTCAACTGTCCCCTGTCACTTCCTTCATATATTCCTCTCTTGCAATGAGTTCTGCTCCCATGCGTTCAAGGTGTTCGCTGTATATTTGGCAGTCGATCAAGCTGTAATCTTTATTTTGGCAAAGCCATATAAGGGCAACTTTAGATGCATTACTGATGTAGCTGAACATGCTTTCGCCGCAGAAAATCGTTCCCATACCAATTCCATACAGCCCGCCTGCAAGTTTTCCCTCATACCACACTTCTATGGAATGAGCATAGCCCATTTGATTAAGGTTGTTATATGCCTTTTCCATTTCTGAGGTAATCCAGGTACCGTCCTGATCTTTTCTTGACGAAGAAGCGCAGGACCTGATCACGTCGGAGAAAGCGGCATTTTCGGTGACAACAAATTTGTCGGCCTTTATTACCTGTCGCATGCTTTTAGAAACTTTTACCTTTTCAGGAAAAAGAACGAAACGCTCATGGGGAGAGTACCACAGAATGGGTGTCTCATCAGAATACCAGGGGAAAATCCCCGAGCTATAAGCAAGTAACAACCGTTCGGGCGATAAGTCGCCCCCTACTGCAAGCAAGCCATCCTCTTCTGCAAGTTCTGAAGGGGGAAAAGAGATATTGTCGTTTTCCAACTGGAAGATCATACCGTAAGGATTGTAAACGGCAAAAGTAAACAGATTCCCGGGAATAAGCCTAATAGTGATCCCGGCTTAAAAGTCAGACATTTCGAGGTCTTTAGATCAACCGGGCTAAATTATGCTTTCTTTTTAATCACAAGCTTTTTACTCATCGACTTAGAAATGTCGTCCATGTATTTTTGCATCTCAGTGTATTTGGCAGCCGGGATAACGTGATTTTTTAAAGTAAAGACAGTGGTACTATTCACCTCATGTTTCTCTGCGTTGTACAGATACTTTACCTTATAGCTTCCATAACTGAAATTCATGTCGACATCGGCTGGCAGCGATTCAACTTCAAAATCGCCGGGAATGATGATCGAGGTGGTGTTTTTCTTAAGCATAGGATGAGGGAAATAAAAATCCGATCTCCTTTTTTCTGTCGGAGGAAATGTTGCTCTGTATATGTCGAACACCCGTGGTTTATAGAAATACTTATTTCCTGCTTTCATGTCGCTCAAGTCCGTGTATGTAAGATCAAGCAATACTTCCTTTATACCGTCTTTGTCATTCTGGTGGGAGAGTTCAAATAAATCGGGTTGCCGGAGATTGAGGGCATTTATGAGGAATTTCTTTTGCTCATCTGTTTTAAGAGTCGACATGTGAATATACATATCTCGGTATTCTCCGGTTGCCTTAATAATAACTTTAGCCTTTGCTATACCGTCGTCTCCCACAGTGATCGTAGTTTGACTGTCGAAGACATTGTCATCCGGTTTGCTCGCCGGAGTATTCACAAGCTTGCCCCCTTCTTCTGTGATCATTAAAGCATTTCTGTTCTCTGTAAAAGTACCCAGTTTGCCAAAGGGGTTGGTTGTACTTGTACATTCCAGCCAGGTTGTATCATTTTTAAACGGAATACAAAGGACAATGTGATTGAAGGGGTCATTTACAAAATCTTGATCTGCAGGTTCTTCATTTTCCCCTGCCCTGATAAGCGTATAGTATGACTTAATTCCCACCGTTTTGAGCAGTGTATAAATGTAGTTCGTCAACGCTTTGCAGTCACCGTACTTTTTCTCATCTACAAAGGTTGCTGGAAATGGCTTTAGTCCCCCTATTCCAAGCTGGATACTTACATAACGTGTATTTTTCTGCATGAACTCATAAAGAAACCGGGCTTTCTCTTTATCGGTAGCGAAACCTGCTACCATCTTTTTAATTTCCTCTTCTCGTTGAGGGCTTAAAGACGATACGTTTTTGTTTAACGTTTGCTGCCAGATTCCAAAGCCCTTCCATGTACTCATGTCACCGGGCAGGCCGTCGAACTCTATATTGTTTGTTGCAAAAGAAATATGCGGCAGGACTTTCCAGGGTTTCGAGTCGTCCTCCGGCTTGATTGCTTTCAGGTTCTTCACTTCCCATGTGAAAACATCCATTCCGTCTTCGGTGCTTTTTCGCGGCTGAAGCTTTATGTTTTTTACTTTATATCTGAAACCGACAGCAGGGTTAACAGAAACTTTGAGGGCAGCGTTCTGAACAGCTTCTTCCTCTTCCTGAATGTTCCAGCCCCCAAGATCCAGGAAGCTGCTAAGGCTCTTCTCGTATATTTTTTCAATAGTAATCGGATAACTGACGATATTGTGCCTTACCACAAGCACTCTTCCGTCTGTAATAATAGAAATGTTGTCAAGAGCGGTCATACATATCGCTTTTTTTATAGCGTTTGATCAGCTTTCCGTTGGCATCATAGACGATCATCTCGGCACTATTTACCGACGAAAACTTCTTATCGTACCCTATCACCATCAACGCGTTTTCCTCTGCTTTTTCATTCAGAATAGTCTCTATTGAATGCTGTTTTAAGATTGCTTTGGCAGGCCCCTTAACCGTCATTTCCATAGAATAATGCCGTATTACGGAGTTTGCATCTTTCTTGAGCGAGTCGGGAATACCCGAAGAATTATATAATTCCGGAGCAATCCCGGCTTTCTGAGAGTATGCATATATGGCGACAAATAACAATAAAGTTAATGCTGACAGACTTTTTTTTAATACAGGTATCATCATGACTTCTTCAATACAATTTGCTCGTTCAGCATTTCAAACATTTGTTTATAGAACTGCCGAAGCAGCGGGTACTCATCCTGTACATACAGCGCCTTCTTAAAATCGATTACATACCTCACAATAATCTGTCCCTCGCTTGTGTTGACGATTCTTTGGAAACTGATGCTTTTATCGGGCATCACGAGGTTTAGGCTTTTCGGAAGGGCATCTGCTAAGTAGTTTGCGGGTATACCAAAAGAAGCAGTTAACGTATATTTTTTAGTGTGACCAAAATCTACCACTGTTGAGCGGTTTTCTGTTAAAAAAGGATTCGTCCGAAGAGAGGTAAACAGATTTGGATTAAAGTAAATATAGTCGCCGTCTACTCCCTTTAGTTCCATTTCAAAATCTAAAAGTTCCTGAAGAGGAAGAGAATCGACATCAACTCCCTCTATTCTCATGTTCTTTATTTTTATGCTATTGTCCTTTTCGGTCAGCCATTCTTTGAATTTTTCTTCGCCATCGGTTTTATAAAGCCGAACAGAATTCATTTTATGATAGTCAAAATCGTAAATCTTTGCATTGCCGGTTATTTTACCTTCAGGTATAATGTTGGCAGTAATAAATATATTTTTCCTTGAAGTACTGGGGCATTCGATTTTTACCAGCTTGTACGTTGTGTAATCTTTATCCAGGCTCAGCCCATAAGAATTCAGTAAATTGTCGGGTATGGAGTTATACGTCTGATATTTATCACTGGCGTCGAGGACGTACTTTTTTGTACTGTCGACAGGAATATAAACTACAGTTCTATTGAATTGGCGGAGCCAGGGAAAGGCGATGTTTACCCTTCCGTTTGCACGCGTGCTTACGATCATCGGATAAACATTGTTCACCTCGGCTAGCTTTAAAAGCCGGTATAATATGAGGTTTATTTCAGTTGAGTTGCCTGTTTTCTTCTGCCATGCCTTCGATACACCATCATTTGTATACCAAACATCTACATCATTCCATTTCATACTGTTTCTCACCTCATTGAACAGGAATGCGATTTTCTCGTCATTTGATTTCAACGCCTTTGCTTTGGCAACGATGACGTCCTCTTCCTGTAATTTCTTTTTGAACTGAGCGCCGAAATCTTCATCTTCAGCCAGTACTCCTGCGACCTTTCGCCAGGTATCTACATACGTTTTTGTGAAGCCACTAATCGGTTTAACTTCGGTAAGCTGGAACGAGAGTGACTGAAGATTGTCTGTTCTTGATGTCATGAATGGTTCATCGCCTAAAGAAGGGATATTCTGTAGCGCGAGCACCCTGATGTTAACGCTATATCCTATAGCGCTATTTCCGTTGGGAATTGACCTTGATTCCGTTGAGGTCTTATTTTTACAGAAAGGTTGATGAACTTTATACTGTGTTGTGTAATACAACATGTCGGGGACAGAAGTCCGCAGTTCACTATATCTTACTGGTATACTGGATTGAAACACCCAAGATGGAAAATTGCTGAAAGCCGGTGTTTTCCATTGATACTTGAATTCGACTACCGATCCTGATTGAACATCAGGGAATGTAAATATTAGTGCGGTACGGTTTTTATCAATAATTTCTGTAAAGATCTGTTTGCGATCAAGTTTTATGATCACCGGTTTCCCATCTTTGCTGTTAATAGTTTGTGCTTGTAAGCCATAAATATCTTCGTAACGCCCGGTTGAATAATACTCAAGCCTTACGTTTGCCTCGTCTTTTGCTTTTTCATTAAAGATCTTTATTCGTTTATGGCGTTCCATAATGATATCGAAGTTCTGGTCAAAGTAAACGTCGGCTTTGTCGAATAATACCATTGCATTGGCGTCTTTTTCGAAGGGTGCTTCGCTTAAAGTCAAGTCGGAAGGATCAATTTTGCCGAAAGGCATGGTTTCAGTTTGTGCATACGCCATGAGAAGCAGTAGCTGAAAAGGCAGGATCAGAAAGAAGGCTTTTTTCATTGTTTATAGTGAAAGGTCAGTATATAGTTATTAAATGAAATTTAAATGACAATTCTTTTTTGATTTTTTTTCCCAGTTGATTGTAAGTCTGTTACAGAATTTTCTGTAATTAAACCAAACATCATCTGCCCGGTCAAAGAATAAAACAGTATCTGCCTGATTATAACCAGTACCCC
>DALYUO010000022.1:0-9888 GCA_031981225.1 Pararcticibacter sp. | reverse complement strand
TTAAGCATTTGTATTCAAGGGCTTCCTTTGGAATCAGCTATGCTGAATTAAAGAAGCTTTCGGGCGTATCTCCAGTGAAGGCGGTTAAGAGATTGCTAAAACAGGCCGAAGATATAGAGCCGCTGAATGAAGTATCAGCGCGTCTTCGACGGCCATCACGAACAGAAAATCCGTCTGAAGAAGTTATAAAAGAATATCTGCGGAAAAGGAACGAACAGGAGACAACTGTAAATATAGCCTGGACAAAGCGCTTTGCTCAAACTAAGGCTCCGCTTCTCGAGAAGATGACCCTCTTCTGGCATGGACATTTTGCTTGCCGCATGAACGACGGCTATTATTTGCAGCAGCTAAATAATGTGCATCGTCGAAACGCCCTTGGTAACTTTAAAACTATGCTTACGGAGGTCGCCAAGGCTCCTGCCATGCTTTCATTTCTGAACAACCAGCAAAACAGGAAGGGACATCCTAACGAGAACTTCGCCCGTGAGCTGATGGAGCTTTTCGCCCTGGGACGGGGCAATTATACTGAAAATGATATTAAAGAGTCGGCCAGAGCGTTTACAGGCTGGCAGTATAAAGGCGCGACCGGCGATTTCTTCTTTAATCAGAAGCAGCATGATGACGGCAGCAAGACCTTCTTCGGCAAAACCGGAAACTTTAACGGTGAAGATATTATCGATATAATCCTTGAGAAGAAACAAACTGCTTTTTTTATTTCAGAGAAGCTATATAAGTTCTTTGTGAACGATATCCCCGACCCCCTGCATGTGAAAGAGTTGGGAGAGCTCTTCTACGCTTCGGGATATGAGATAAGGCCTTTGGTTGAAAAGATATTTACGAGTGCATGGTTCTATGATGTGAAAAACGTGGGAAATAAGATCAAGTCCCCGGTAGAGTTCCTCGCCGGTTTAAACAGGCAGTTTAATATTAATTATGAAAATCCGAAGGTGCTGTTACAGTTACAACGCTCTATAGGGCAGGCGGTATTCTATCCTCCAAACGTAGCGGGCTGGCCGGGAGGCCAGAGCTGGATAGATAGTTCTTCCCTTCTCACGCGTATGAAACTGCCTTCCGTTCTGCTTAACGGGGGCCTTATTGAATCGGATGGAAAAGCCGACCCGGAAGATGAAGCTTTTATCTCAGCTGCAAAAAGACAACGTGTAAATGTCGAAAGGCGTGTGAAATCACTGCCCGACTGGGAAACGTTCCTGAAGGAGGTTCCTGATGACATCACAAGAGATGACCTCGCTTATTTCCTCATTGCAGGAAACCTTAATCAGCAGGCGTTGAACAGAATCGACACGGGAAGTGTAAAAAATATGGTGGTACAATTGGTTAGTACTCCCGAATATCAGCTGTGCTGAATTCTAGTATCAGGTATATAGTATCAAGTATCAAGAGGAAAGGTGTTTCAGATTAATTAACAATTATGAAAAGAAGAGATTTTTTAAAAAATACAACTTTGGCATCGGGGGTATTTCTCATCCCGTCTTTCCTTAAACCTTTTGAGGCGCTTGCTTTTGATGAGCTGTCGGGTTATAAAAACCTTGTCATTGTTCAGCTTTCGGGAGGAAATGATGGACTTAATACCGTGGTTCCTTATGGCATAGATGCTTATTATCAGAAACGAAAAAGTATTGCCCTTCCGCAGAACGAAATCATCAGGCTCGACGAACTTCAGGGTCTGAATCCCAACATGGGTGCATTAAGAGAAATCTATGATCAGGGATGGATGACTGTTTTAAACAGTGTGGGATATCCCAATCCCGACCGCTCACATTTCCGTTCGATGGACATCTGGCAAACTGCCAGCAATTCGGACGAATATCTTACTACTGGATGGATAGGCCGGTATCTTGACTCTAATTGTCAGACCTGTAAAGATCCATATACTGCCGTTGAAGTGGACGATACGCTTTCACTGGCCCTTAAGGGTAAATCGGGTAAGGGAATTGCAGTGAAAGATCCGGCTAAATTATATAATAACACCAGAGAACCCTTTTTCAAGGAAGTAATAGAAAGCCACAATAAGCACCTGAATGAAGATAACTTAGGATATCTTTATAAGACGATGATCGAGACTTACTCGTCTGCCGGGTACATCCAGAAGACATCGAAAACATACGAGAGTAAAGGCGATTATCCGCAGACCGGTTTTGCAAATCAGCTAAAAACCGTGTCACGCTTTATTAACAGCGGATTGAAGACACGGGTGTACTATGTGTCGTTAAGCGGCTTCGATACCCATACAGGACAAATAGACCAGCAGGGGCGTTTATTGAAACAGTATAGTGAGGGCATGGCGGCTTTTCTGAAAGAACTGAAAAGTACGGGAAAGCTGAATGATACGCTTGTACTTACTTTCTCTGAATTTGGCAGAAGGGTTGAACAGAACGCCAGCAACGGAACCGACCATGGAACGGCTAATAACGTTTTTGTTTTTGGGGGAAACCTGAAAAAGCCGGGTATCTATAACGGTGCTCCCGATCTTGCTAATCTCGATAATGGCGATTTGAAATATAAAATCGACTTCAGGGAAGTATATGCGACAGTCCTCGACAAATGGCTGGACGTTAACAACAGCGATATTTTAAACAGGCAATTTTCGGGACTGGATTTTATATAAAACTATCGGCAGGAAGCCTCTATCAGGTCGTCTGCTTTGTTACTTCCTAATTTCCTGACAAACTGGAGGTCCTCGCATGCACCTTCCTTATCGCCTTGCTTCAGTTTCTTACGAGCTTGCTGAATGAGGTTGTCAATGAATTCATCGCCGTAACCAAGCTGCTCTTTCAGCTGGAGGATCTTTTGTTCGTCTTCAGCGCTGTAATTGCCGTCCTGCCTTTTTGCGTAAAAGTTCGTAATGGCCCCCGTTAATTCTTCCTGTGCACGGTAAGCATTAATGGCATCTCTTATTTCGGCAGGTGAGCGGTTGGCGCAGTTAGAATCGCTCAGCGAAAAACTAACCGGCATAAGTAATACACTATTTGTGTCAAACGAAGCAGGGATATTCCATTTTCCTGACGTTAAACGCACAATTCTTAGTGCTTCTTCATCGAGGTCAATCCCCAGGCCGTTCTGGACTTTAGAGCCGAATACTTTACCTTCACGTGTGAGTTTAAAGCTTACTTCTATTGTGCCCTGAATACAGTTTTGCTTTGAGAAGCCGGGATAAATGAGATTTTTCGAAATAAAGGTTGCCATGCCTTTTCTGCCTCCTTTAAAAACAGGCTTGTCCTCCTGTTGGAATGCAGCAGCAAATGAAGTCCACAATATCAATATCCACGTGAGTATCATATTATTATATAACGAAATAACAATAGAATTATTGAAAAGTGTGGTAAAGAATAGGGGCCGGTCTTATTCCTCAGTATCAGGCTGTCTCGGTTCCTTGCTAATCCTATCAAAGATCTTATCCATCCGCTCTACATATTCGCTCGTATCGTCTACAAAGAACTCGAGTTGCGGAACAATCCGTACCTGGTTTTTGATCCGGCTTCCCAGTTTATACCTGATCTCGTTTGTATGAGCTTTAACGGTATTTAACGCCAGCGGGGTATTCTGATTGTTAAAGAAGCTTAAAAATATACGTGCAATGGCAAGATCGGGAGTTACCCTCACTTTGGTGATAGTAACCAATGTATTAGGCAGGAAGCTCATCCCTTCACGCTGAAAGATCTCTGCAAGGTCTTTCTGTATTACTCCTGCGAATTTTTGCTGTCGTTTGCTTTCCATCTTGTTATAACGTTATCTGTAACCGAAAGTTGGAGAAAATCCAAATTCCTTTCATCCAAAGGTAAGGAAATTAGTTTGTGACATCCATCATTTCCCATCAAAGCTGATTTTTGTAACTTTACCTCAATCAGAATAAGGTACATTGTATTTTATTTTCCGGAGTTTCCGGATGGATAAACTGATTTAAAAACCTAATTTTTAGACTTCTAAAATCATCATATATGGAAACTATTCTTGTTCCGGTTGATTTTTCGAAAACTTCAGATCACGCCGCCAGATATGCTTTACGAATAGCTCAGCAAATTGGTAACTGCCGCCTGTTACTCCTTCATACAGTACGGGTTGGATACTACGAAACTATTCTTCCGTCGGTTGATTACACTCAGTATGGTGACGAAGATATTCAAAAGATGCACCGGTCGTTTCTTAAAAAGCTAAATAACCTGAAAGATCGTTTATCCTCCCTTTGCGGAAAGAGTATGCCGATCGATATCAGTATTGAAGAAGGAAGCCTTTTGGCCATCATTAACGATATTAATGCTCATGAAAATCCGTTCCTGGTAATTATCGGAAGCAACGGAAGCAGTGATTTGAATGACAAGGTGCTTGGCTCTAATACTATACGGATCGCTAAAACATCGACAAAACCAGTTTTGGTGGTTCCGCCAAACGCCACATTTAAGCCTGTAGAAAAAGTAGTGCTGGCATGTGATTTCAGGAAGATCACTGAACTCATCCCCGTGGATAGTCTTAAAGCGATAGTTAAAACTTTCGGAGCAAAGCTGGACGTTTTGAATGTAAGTCCTAAAGGTGGGCAACTGAAGGAAGATCTGCTTCAGGAGCAGGCCCTGCTTGATCAAATGTTAAACGATGTAGATCATGAGTATCAGTTCACCAGCAACAGGAACGTAGCAGAAGGGATTTTAGAGTATGCACGTGACAGCAAGGCGCAGATCATTATTTCTCTGCCCCGGAAGTATAGTTTTTTTGAGTCTATTCTTCACGACAGCATATCCACTAAGCTAACTTTCCGCTCAGATAAACCTGTGCTGCTTTTAAGAATGTATTAAGTCAGGGGAGCATAAGGATACCTCTGCAAGTGCAGGTCCTTCACTTTCTCGTATACCAACTGCCTGAATTCCTCTACATTTTCTTTATTTAATGCAGAGATAAATACGGCCGGACTAACATGACGGCTCATCCAGCTATTTTTGAATTCGTTGAGTGTCAAAGTGCCGCTTTCTTCAGAGCCTTCATGGGTATATGCATCAATCTTGTTGAATACAGTAATGGTATCCTTGTTCGCAGCTCCTAAGTCTTTTAGCGTTTCATTCACCGTCCGGATCTGATCTTCGAAGTTACGGTGCGAAATATCTACCACATGAATCAGGATATCGGCCTCACGCACTTCGTCGAGCGTCGATTTGAAACATTCAACCAGGTGGTGGGGCAGCTTGCGGATAAAACCGACGGTATCCGACAGAAGGAATGGGAGATTCTCTATCACCACTTTCCGCACGGTAGTATCGAGGGTAGCAAACAGCTTGTTCTCGGCGAAAACATCCGATTTGGAGATCATATTCATGATCGTTGATTTACCTACGTTGGTATAGCCAACCAGGGCGGCCCTTACCAGTTCTCCGCGGTTTTTTCTCTGGGTCTCATTCTGCTTGTCGATGAGCTTGAGCTTTTCTTTCAGCAGAGCTATCTTATTCTGGATCATCCGGCGGTCACTTTCTATTTGTGATTCTCCAGGACCACGCATCCCGATCCCTCCTTTTTGCCGTTCAAGGTGGGTCCACATGCGTGTTAACCGTGGTAACAAGTATTGCAGCTGTGCCAGTTCAACCTGAGTTTTTGCCTGAGCCGTTTGTGCACGCCGTGCAAAGATGTCGAGGATGAGGTTGCTTCTATCAAGCACTTTCACCTGCAATACACGTTCTATGTTCCTAAGCTGTGAGGGTGAAAGCTCGTCGTCGAAAACAACAAGATCTATTTCCTCGGATTTTACATATGCGTCTATTTCTTCGAGCTTACCCTTTCCCACAAAAGTGGCTCTGTCGGCTCTCAGCATTTTTTGCGTGAATGTTTTTTCCGTGATCCCTCCGGCAGTATCAACCAGAAACTCCAGTTCTTCAAGGTACTCGCGTTCTAGTACTTCCGTTTCATCAGGAGTGATGATGCCGACTAAAACTGCTCGTTCCGGCTTTATTGCCGTATCATAAAATTTTTGTCTCGCCATTTATCTAATTCAAGAATCAAGAGTTCGAAGATTATACTCCGGCTTTTCTCTCAATAACAATTTATATTTTTTTATGTTCAGGAGGATAAATGCCTGAACCTTTCACTAAAATTCGGGTATTTTACTTATAAAGTCTCTAATTGCTTCTCCAGGGTCGGTTTGTTTCATGAAATTCTCTCCGATGAGGAAGCCGTTAAATCCTGCTTTTTTTAGCTCAGCAATTGTTTTAGGGTTGCTGATACCACTCTCGGATACTTTTAGAAAGCGGCGGGGAATTTTATCTGCCAGGTCAAAAGAGTGCTGAACAGAAACAGAAAAATCGCTCAGGTTTCTGTTGTTTACTCCTACAGCATCCAAATCGTCGCAAATACTCTCTTCCAACTCCTGCAGATTATGCACTTCAAGCAATACATTCAGTCCGATGCTTTTAGCAAGCCTTGCAAACTTAACAATAGTTTGGGGCTTCAGGATGGAGGCAATAAGTAAAATGATATCTGCTCCAACCGCTTTTGCCTCGATGATCTGATGTTCATCAAGAATGAATTCTTTGCGCAGAATAGGGATTGTGTTCACCGCCCTTGCCTCTACCAGGTCCCTGATACTGCCCCCGAAGAACTTTTGGTCTGTCAGCACGGATAGGGCCGAAGCTCCCGCATCAGCGTATTGCTTCGTTATCACTGAGGTTTCTACTCTATTGTTAATAATCCCCTTCGATGGTGAGGCCCTTTTAAACTCGGCAATAATGCCGGTCCTTTCGGGCGAAAGCATAAATTCCCGCAGCGAATAACATTTTCTTTCAAATAACTCGCTTTCCTCCAACCGGGTTATCGGCACCGATGTGCGTGCTTCATTAATCTCTGTAAGCTTGTGGGCTACAATTTCATCAAGTATACCCCCCGGCTGTTTAAAGGGAGAAGAAGAATCTGATATATACATATTTAAATTAATTTTTGCCAAAGGCTGTTGGCAGTTGCCAATTGGCTTTCAGCAATCAGCTTTTAACTTTCAACTTTTGGCTTTCACCTTTCTGCTCTAATCACCTTTCCGCTTTTAACCCGCATCCCACAATCCGCAATACTCACCTTCCCGCCAGCCAGTTCCCGATTATGAACTTTCCGTGTTCGGTAAGTACCGATTCGGGATGAAACTGTACCCCTTTTACATCATATTTTAGATGCCTTAAGGCCATGATCACACCCTCTGTGTCTTTGGCTGTAATTTTAAGTTCCCCGGGAAGCCCCTCCTGGTTTACTGCCCAGGAATGATATCTTCCTATTTTAAACGATGCGGGCAGCCCGCTAAACAAGGGTTCTTCAGTGTCGAGTACCTGCATATCTGTTGCCCGCCCGTGTACCGGGTACGACAAGTTATAAAGGCTGCCGCCAAATACTTCTGCAATTGCCTGGACTCCGAGGCAGACACCCAAAATACTCTTTCTCGGAGCGTAGGTCTTGATTACATCCAGAAGTAAACCCGCTTCCGATGGGATACCCGGACCGGGGCTTAACACAATTTTATCAAACTGCTCCACTTCTTCCAGCTTAAACTTATCGTTCCTCCAAACGGTGGGCTGATGGCCGCATTCATTGAGTAGGTGTACGAGGTTAAACGTGAACGAATCGTAGTTATCTATTACTAATATCTTCATTCTTCAATCTTTTCAATTTTAGGAACTATACTCTCTGCCATTTCAATAGCTTTCCGTAAGGCCATGATCTTGTTATTCACTTCTGTCAGCTCGCTCTGAGGATCAGAATCGGCCACTATCCCCGCGCCGGCCTGATAATGAAGTACATTATGCCGGCTCATGAATGAGCGGATCATGATCGCATGATTAAAGTCGCCGTTGAATCCCATATATCCTATCGCCCCGCTGTAGAAGCCACGTCCAGCGTTCTCATAGCGGTCTATCAGTTGCATGGCCATGTATTTCGGAGCACCGCTTAAGGTTCCTGCGGGAAAAGTATCCCCTACAACATAGAACGGATCGGCTTCTGATTGCAGCTTCCCTGTCACTTTCGATACGAGGTGAATAATATGCGAGTAATATTGCACTTCTTTAAAAGCCTTTACCTGCACTTCATTGCAATGACGGCTAAGATCGTTACGCGCCAGATCGACAAGCATTACATGCTCGGCGCTTTCTTTCGGATCATTCTCCAGTTTCTCGGCCAGTTGAGCGTCCAGTATATCATTTCCCGTGCGACGGAACGTACCCGCAATAGGATAGATAGTAGCTTCTCCCTTCTTAATCGTAAGCTGAGCTTCCGGAGAAGACCCGAACAGTTTGAAGTTGCCGTAGTCAAAGTAAAAGAGATAGGGCGAGGGATTAATGGAGCGCAAAGCCCTGTAAACATTAAACTCATCGCCAAGAAAAGGCTTTGAGAACCCCCTCGAAGGAACGATCTGGAACACATCTCCCCTGTAGATATGTTTTTTCATGTTCTCTACTATCTGGATAAACTCCTCGTCTGTCTGATTCGAACTTTCATCTGCTACGGTTTCGAAAGGATATTGAGGGAAATCTTTGTTCTGGGTTAAATACTGAAGCCTTTCCAGTCCTCCCTCTCCGTCCTTCTCTGTTTTATGTTCAAAGAGATAAAGTTCATTCTTGAAATGATCGATCGCAATCACATAACGGTAGATATGGTATTGCATCATCGGGATATTTCGCTCTTCCGAGAGAGGCGCGCTTAAGCGGATATCCTCAAAATGTTGAATAGTCTCATACGTAAAGTATCCGAACAAGCCATTGGAAATAAACTTAAAAGAACTGTCGTCGTCGTATTCGAACTGTTTGCGAAAATACGTTACCTGCTCCTGCAGGTCGAGGTCACGTGCCGCGATTTCATTCTTTAATCCGTCGGGGTAGTAGGCCTTAAAAGTATTCTTATCAAGAGTTATACCTGCAATAGGATCGCAGCAAACATAGCTCATACTGTTTTCGCGACTGTGATAGTCGGAACTCTCAAGCAGGATACTATTCGGAAAAACGTCGCGAAGACGTAAATAGATGCTTACAGGCGTAGTAGTGTCCGCAAGCAATTTTTTATACGAAGTATATAATCTATACATAATATTAAGCTTTTTTCTGTTTCGTTTATGGTTGCCGGGAAATAAAAAACCCGGCGTTTTAGCGTCGGGTTATATTTATTATCTGATTCGGTTGCAAAAACTATTCAGTATAAACATATCTGTTCCCGGCGCTGCTTATAGCGTGCCACCACCAGTTTTGAGTATGTTTTGCGATTAACATTTTACAAATGAAGTTAAAGCAAATTGAAATAGCAAACTTTTTGTGATATTAACGACTGATACCTAAAAGAGGCCGGCCTCCCAGAACGATAGCAACAATAATTATCAGTAAAGCCACACCAAAATATATTGCAACAGAACGGTGTTTTGCAGCGTTATTCAGTGCCCTTTTTGATTTTGCATTACCGATAGTGATGAGTACCGCGGCAATCAGCATCATTGCAACATGTTCTACGGTCCAGTAGCGCAAAGTACTGTCCTTCATCGTTGCTCCTCCAAACTGAACAAATGGACTGTAAAAATAAAGGACAAGCCCGAGCACAACCTGCAGGTGCGTCGAGATGAGTGTGATCAGATTAAGACTTTTATTCCCCTTTGTGTAAGGCCTGTTTCCTAACCAGCCTGCAAAAGCTAGAATAACAGCGATGACCAGTGCAAAAAAAACAACAAAACGTAGCCCGGAATGGGCTTGAAATAAAATCTCGTACATAAAAACGCTAATTAATATCCAAAGAAACAAAAAATGTACGGATAAAAAGAATGTCACGACCAGTTGTTACTGTCTGTGCACGGAGCATATGCTATAATGAACTAAGAACGACCCCGATTTCACACAGGATAATCGCTTTAGTGCTCAATATTGGTATACCGTCCGA
>DALYUO010000021.1:34609-35961 GCA_031981225.1 Pararcticibacter sp. | reverse complement strand
CCGACTTGATATTTTCATTGCCTTTAATAGACCTATGCCCCAAACGAAAAGAAATTTGCCAGGGTCGATTAATTACCTTCGAGATACAATGTAAGCTAAACGATGAGAACGACATCTGTTTAGTCCCCTACTGCGCTGAACTTTTCCTTGGATATGAATCAATTTATTGCATCTGCTTATTCTGAAACTTTTCTATGAATGCAGCAAATTCTCCAGGGTGCAGAATATTGAGCACTGGGAATGTTGTTTTTTTAAAAATATCGAAGTGCCTATCGAATGTTACAAGCGCATCGGCGGAGGCGGAAATTGCTACATCAGCGAATTTATTGTCGTCCGGGTCCTTCTGGATAATACACCAACGGTAAAAAGGTTCTTTAAAGACCACATTCGTTGCGGTACACAAGATGTCTAGTACCAAATTGGCGGTAGTCTCTGAATAGAAGTCAGCCAGTTGCTCGGCATACTCCGTCAATATTTCTGTGCTTACAATCCATTCAAAGGACTTCTTCTCAAAGGCCTCGTAGATAACAAACTCCGGGTTTTTTCTATTTATTGTGGTTATAAGGACATTGGTATCGATCACCAGTTTTGGTTTGGCCAAATCCATACTTCTTATTTTCGAAGGTTGTCGTAGTCTCTGTCCGTAATTTTCTTTTTCCCGACTACCTCTTCGACTTCGTCTTTCAGTTTTTGGGAATAATATCTGGTTAACAGATCACGTATTTCGACAGACTCCTCATAACTCATATTCCGATTGAACATGCGTAATAAGCTCAATTGGACATCGTTTAAGCCCTTTACGTTTTTATCAACTGCTGACATATATCTTCCTTTTTGTCTGTATAACAAAAATAGCCAATCGGTAACACTATTCAAAAAGTAACATCGAATACACGAAGGCAGCATGTGTACTCTGTGGTAAATCAGTATCCAAAAATCAGGGCTGCTTAAAGAGCTTCAATGGAGGAGATCCCTATCCCGCTGAAGCAGTCGTCCTGACACCCGTCGTTTATATAGCCGCAGGAAGAAATAAGGCCATTATTCTTCGTCTCAAAAATAACCTTCGCGTTTTCTCTTTTCCTGAGCCAAACATTTTTCGCCTTGTCGTAAACTTCGTCCAATGTCATTAAAGAGGATGCAGGCGTTTCTACGCTTTTCCCAAGATCGCCTTCTTCTTCACTCCATTCCAGTACATCTTCCAGCTCCCTTCCGTATCTCTCTGCAAACTGGGCGGCTGTCACTTTCATTGCAGCCAATATTTTCTCCCGGCTTTCTGCATCCCAGCCTCCCGCTGGCCGAAGGATATCACCGAATGCGTTATACTGGAAGTCACGGCGCGTGACTTCTCCTCG
>DALYUO010000021.1:32621-34599 GCA_031981225.1 Pararcticibacter sp. | reverse complement strand
CACTGTCAATGTTGTCTGCCAGGAGTAACCAGTCCAGCTTCCGTCAGCAACAACATACCTATATGAATTATTACTTGACTCCCTGAAATTTTTCCAGGCTTTAAAACTTCTTTCAAAACTATTCTCATGTTCAATATCACTCTTTTCACAAGCTGTGAAAGACAGAAGTGCAATAAGAAAAAGAAGGTACAGGTTTGGTCGCATAATCGTGTTTTTTAAAGAGGTCAGTTTGTTTGTTACATAATAACGTATGGAAAAGCCCACGTGCTACAGGTCATAACAAATTTCTGTAACTAACGGTCAAATTATGCCCGTCTAAAATGCTACATGTTACCTGGGTAATCGTCCTAAAAGAAAATTATCTAGCGCCTTTCAACTACATAAGCTACAATTCCCGTAAAGCGATCTGTAGTATTTTTTGCAATGCCTAGAAACCGTGGCCATGACAGTCTCACACGCACAATTTTATAAAGAGGTTTGACTCCAGGTGATTGTCAGATCTGCAAATATCGGCAAATGGTCTAAATCATTCAGTCCCGTATAAGGAGCCGACACGTTCATTATCTTGATATTTTTGCTTGTAATGATGTTGTCGATATTAGTATCCGGCCCTTCTCTTCTACCGTTTGCTCTGTTATTGCCTGCGGCTGTGCCAAACCATCCCAGGTGACCGCCGTTAGCAATGTTAAATCCCTCCTTTTGAAACCTCAGTTGTTCATTATCCAGAGCGTTTATATCACCCATACAGATAACATACTCGTATTTCTTGAGCTCCAGCATAAGCGAATCAAGTGCGGGAACATGCCAGTCTTTTTGCCAGGGTATATGCGTTGAAATTATGGTTATTACCTTTTTACCTACTTTTAGATCAGCTAACAGGGCATAATACTCACCAAACCAGCGTTTCTGTCTGATATTGTCTAAATGATAATTAGTAGCTATTCCATTGTAAATCCAGCGATTGCGATCGCCAAAGTATACATTAGTATAAAAAGGGTATAACAGCTCATCGTTTGCCAACATAGTACTATCCCTGTCAAAATAGTGGTTCCATTCTACAAGGCCAAAAATATCCATACCCTGCTTTCCGATCCATTCCTTCCAGTTTTGCATCTGCGCTTTGGCGTGGATACCGTTGTCCTGATATCCTCCCAGCCGGCCTTGATTAAAATGGCCTACATTATATACGCCTACCCTTAACTTCAAGGGCGCAAGATCATTTAATTGACCCTTTGCACTAAAACAGTAAAGGATGCCAGTCAGTAAATAAACTAACTTTGTCTTCATGATTGCTTTTCTATTTAGAAATGATGCTTTAATTTTGACGACCTGTCTTACCGGGTTTCGCAAAAAATTTATTCCTGGGACTTTTAGTGCTCACAGATGACTTAATCGCTTCTGCGACTTCTATGGGAAGATCGGATTCAATTATATCGGCACCGCTCCGAACAATCTCCTGATATGCTGTTTTTCTGGCCTCGGCACTTTTCAGCTTATCGTAACCTGGCGATGCTGAAATCATACACATCACTTTTCTTTCGTGTAACATGCTGATCAATTCCTTATTTGCAGGGTTCACAGAGGTTCCGATAAAGGCCATTACCTGCTTCCATGGAATCCCCGCTTTTTCATATTCATAAAGCTCTTTCTGGTTTTTTACGAATGCCGCCAGCATTACCTTGTTGTTACAGTTGTAATAAAATTTAGCCTGTTCCGCATTATGAACAGTTACCATTACATGCGACCATGCATTCCATTTAGTCAGTTGTCGGGCAGTCATTTCAAGCGGAACATCCTTCTTGTCCAGGTCCAGAATAGTCTTTCCGCGACTCCAGTTCACAGCTTCTTCAAGTGTCGGAATCCGGGCCTCCGTCAGGTTTCCATCACGATCCTTCAGGCGAAGCATCTTCAACTCCTCCCAGGCATAATCCGAGACTTTTCCCTTGCCGTTGGTAGTGCGGTCAAGTGTGGCGTCATG
>DALYUO010000021.1:31337-32560 GCA_031981225.1 Pararcticibacter sp. | reverse complement strand
AGCACAATAATACTGTCTTTCGTTAAGCGGGGATCTATCTCAAAAAAAGCAGGTGTATAGCGAAGGGTATTCTCGAATGCCTCAATACTATTCTCCGGGTATCCTGGCCAGACGCCCCCCCGGTGGCCATCTATGATTGGAACATCGTTGCCGGTATATCTGAAAAAAGCACTGAAGTCATTTGAATTCCTGACCTTTAAAAGATGCAGGTCGTTCTGTGCAAATACCTGTCCGGCGGCATTACAAACCAA
The DNA here is from genome assembly GCA_031981225.1 of Pararcticibacter sp. GTDB lineage: Bacteria > Bacteroidota > Bacteroidia > Sphingobacteriales > Sphingobacteriaceae > Arcticibacter. Next base: position 32,309 of record DALYUO010000021.1, on the reverse strand, counting down.
TAATAGCAGGCATGAAGTTTTTATTAGCAAAATTTTCATTTTATAAAATTAACAAATGTACCATGTGCATTAAGGAGTCTTAAAGTTAACTCACCTCTTCCATCAAGGGAGAACATTGTAAGCGCCGAATTCTCCTGCGCTATTCGCCGGTAATTCCTCAGCTCCATACCCAACTTCGAGGTGAGGTAAAACCTGTTTATCCCGTTGTGACCAACCACCAGGATGTTGCCTGAAGGATGCTTCTCAAGAGCGGTGTTATAAAAATCATTCACCCTGGCAACTGCATCGGCGCCCGTCTCGCCAGTTCCACCGGCCCTTATGCAAGCTGGATTGGTACACCATCTATTCCATAACGAGGGATCTTCATCAATAAACTGCTCCCTGGTCTTGCCTTCCCAGTTTCCAAAGTCAATCTCAATAAGTCGCTCGTCGGCCACTATATCAACCCTGCCACTTGCAATCTCAGCGGTTCTTTTAGCCCTTAAGAGCGGAGAACAGTAGACAGCATCAAATTCGGCGCCCTTCAATTGTCTGCCGACCGATTCCGCCTGCGAAACACCTCTTTGCGTCAGATCAATATCAGACCTCCCGCAGTATCTGTTTCCATCTGCATTCCATTCGGTCTCACCATGTCTCAGTAAAAAGACGCTAAGCATATTCCCCTTCTTTTAGATACCCTTTCTCTTTCAACGTATTCATATATTTTTGATACATTAAGCCATATTGGTCTGTTATCTTTTCATCCGGTCTTACTTCTTTTTCTATCTGGCTCATTGCCCTACCTGATTTTGACAGAGAGCCAAAATGAGAGGAAGATGCCGCAAGGACAGCCGCTCCAACAGCTCCCGATACGTGCCGCATCTTATACAAAGGGCGGTTTAATATACTGCTTCGGATAGAAAGCCAAACATCATTGTTGCTGCCGCCGCCTGCGGTAAACACTGCCGATATGGCCTCGCCCGAAAGTGATTC
>DALYUO010000021.1:16505-31327 GCA_031981225.1 Pararcticibacter sp. | reverse complement strand
TCATTTCGTAAGCATACCGTTCTATAAAAGCCACCCCCTCAAGGTAGGCAGTAAACAGTTCGGCCCTTGTTAGTCCATCAGGGGCAAATCCTCTAGCCTGCGGAGAGATGAAGGGAAAACGTTCTCCCTTCTGCAGAAGCGGATATGCAATCTGGCCGGTTGGGAAAAGCCGTCCGGCCTGTTCTGTCAATCCAGTCAGCTCACTTCCGAAAAGCTCCGTCACCCAGTCGGCTCCGATATTAGCGGCTCCTCCCGGCATCCAATAGCCTTGGGGATGACGATGACAGTACAAGCGCCCCCCCGGATCCCTAATTTCATTGAAAGTTACTCCTTTTACCACCATCGTTGTACCAATTGTGGTATTCCAGTCTCCGGGATTTACGGCGCCGGATGCTATCTGAGAAGCACACCCGTCTGTCATACCTACTGCCACCATGACCTCCGGTCCGACGCCGATTGCTTTTGCAACCGACGCCTGTACTACCCCGATTATCGTTCCCGAAGGGACGACTTCCTGCAGCCAGCTCTCTTTCAGCGGCAGGTCTTCATATAAATAAGCAGGCCATATCTTCTCTTCGAGATCATAGCCTGACTTTAGCGCATTGGTATAATCTGTCACATCATACCGGCCGCTGAGTTGCCCCGTGATGTAGTCGGCAGCATGGATCCATTTCCTTACTTTGGCTGCCTTTTCCGGAAAGTTGTTAACAAACCAAACCATCTTGGAAAGACCGCTTGAGGAGTTAAACGCTGTGTATCCGGTATGTCGCCGCCGTTCAGCTGCTTTCCTGCAAACTGAAGCCTCTTTCGACGATCTTTGATCACTGTACATGATTGCGTTATAAAGAGGTTTATTATCGCTATCCAACGGAATGACCGTTCCAGATGTAGAGGTAACAGAAACGGCTTTTATATCAGCAGGATCAATCTGCTTTTTTGCATCACTCAATGCGTCCTTCAGCGAACAGATACAGGCCTGCCACCAAAGCTCCGGCGACTGCTCTTCGCGGGATGACGGAGTGAGACGAAAGTCTGTTTGATTACTTCCCGCTACATTTCCTTCAGCGTCCATCAATACCACCCTCACCCCCTGGGTGCCTATGTCCACTCCAATAAAAAAAGGACCCGTCATGCTAATTTCTCCTCGCATAAAAGTCTGAAGGAAGCCCGCGCCTCCTTCCATTCCCGATAGAGTGTCATATAATATTCCCCATCCTGGGGATACACCACTTCAAGCATCCCTGGAACCTCAACCGAAGCGCCCAGAGCTTCATTACAAATGTAGGCACCCCCAAGTACCGACGATTGCCGATAACTGTCGCGAATCATTATTTTCTTGTTCAGTAGATTTGCAATGAACTGTCTTAAAGTCCGGCTCTGTACGCCTCCTCCCGAAGCCAGGATATAGTCCTTTGTATGTGTCGTCACCTCACATAGGCTCTCATAGTTTTCTTTTATACTACAGGCAATGTCCCACAGGGTAGCAAGAACGAAGCTTCCGCGCGTCAGCTGATGTGACACGGGTGCATTAAATATGAAACCACCTTTGGTCAAAGGGGTCTTTTCGTCGGCTATCAGTGATCCGAGCGAGGCAACACACTGCGAGTGTTTTATTTCACAAAGCTCTTTTTCAATAGTCTCGTAACTTTCATTAGGATAAAATATTTCCTTAAGACGCTGATAATTCAAGCCCGTGACGCCGGCGTTAGCTTCCAGAACAAACCCTTTTTCGTCAATATAGCGGCTTGTCCAGGTCCGTTCCTCATCATCAGTTACGTATCTATCCATCAATTTGATAATAGGAGTTGTAGTGCCCGAAACAATCACAATGTCGTCCATCGACGGGCAGGTGCTCTTCACTGCCAGTTGGGTGTCGGCCCCACCTACTACCACAACCGACTCTGAAGAGGTTCTGAATATTGAATTGTAGGAACTTAAAACCCTCCCGACAACCGATCCTGAGTCGGCCAGATCCGGAAGTTTTATTGAATGCAGGCCAAACATCAGACACAACTCAGGAGACCAGCATTTCCCTTTTACATCATATAACAGGGTTTCAGACGCCTGGGAATGCTCGTAAGAAGCTACGCCGCTCAGTTTATACTGTACCCAGTCGCTGATGCTGAGAAAAGTTGAAGTTTTCTCCCAAAGCTCCGGGCGCCGCTCACGCACTCCTACAAGCTTCAGCGCTGAGAAAAGTGAGGTAGGATATCTGCCGGTCAGCTCATATACCCTGGACTTATTTCCTAAGATGTGTTCCCACTCTCTGCCCCGGTGGTCGACATTAGGCAAGCCTGCAAGTGATTCTCCTTCCTTTCCTAATAAAACAATTCCCTCACGCTGACTTGTTGAGGTTATTGCCCGTATATGTACATCCGGAATCGCAGATAATGCGGTCTGTGTAAGGCGGGTAATTTGATGCCATAACTGATCAGGATCAAAGAATATGGATTCCGGATACTGTTCATCTTTCACATAATGAACATTCTCCCGCTCGATACTCAGAATCTTCCCCTTGGGGCTAACAACTGCCGAGCGAACGTTTCCTGTTCCAATATCGATTACTAAATATGCCTCTTTTGAAATCATGGTTTAGTTGTTTATAACTGCTAAGATCTCTTTATTTACAATTTGCGGAATATACTTCTTATCTTCAAGAAACCAACTGAATAGATTGCGGTTCATGATATCCGCGTGATGGTCTTCCACCTCATGAGTGGCTCCGGCAATATGAGGTGTAGCCAGAACATTATCCAGATGAATTATCTTGTAATCTAATTGGTCGGGCGGCTCATGATGAAAAACATCCAGAATCGCCCCTTTGATCCTTTTTTGTTCGAGTGTTTCGAGCAAATCCTGACGATTTACGACGGCCGCACGGGCAGTATTGACGAATATGGCCTCTCTTTTCATCTTTAACAAGAGCTGTTTATCAATCATGCCTTTGGTTTGTTCGTTTACAGGCAGTTGAACGGAGACGATATCGCTGTTCTCAAAGACCTTCTCAATTGTACATTTCTCGTAACTACGGTTATCAGAAGTATAATAAGGGTCGGAGTACAAAACCTTACACGGGAAGGCACTTACGAGCTGAGCAATAGTTTGTCCGACGGCGCCGAAACCCACCATTCCGATAGTTTTACCGGCGAGCTCATTTCCTTTAAACTCCAGGTAGGAAGAATGTGCTCCTTCATCCCATTTCTCCATCCTTAGCCAATCTATTCCCGCCAGGGTTTTTCGGAAGAACATGATCACGTTCGACACGAACATCTCGGCAACAGCCTGCGCGTTGCGGGCGGGCGTATTAAAGACAGGGATAAGCCGTTCCGTGGCGGCAGCTATATCCGCATTGGAAGGAGTGCCCCTGCAGATACCCAGGAATTGTAATCCCGGAAATCCTGCGATCACCTTTTTGCTCACCTCATCATGTTCGGTGATCAGAGCGTCAGCTTCTGTATCGCACAACAGCCGGATCAGCTCGTCCTCATTGTATGCACGACCCTGCTGCTTCCACGGCCGATATATAATTTCTCCAAAATTTTCTGCAAGTTCTTGCTGCGCCTGTTTATGATATGGCGCTGTAATCAGTATTCTCATCTTGCCTTGTTCTAATTGTATGTTAAATTTATTTCCTTTGTTAAATCAGGGGTGTGACAGTCTCTTGTCTGATATGTGTCTCCTCGTGTTCCATTTGATGTGCCGTCTTTGCATTAAATGGCAGCGTAATAAAGTGAGCTAAAACAGCGCTGACAAGATAAAGGACAGCGAGTACCCAAATGACCCCTTCATCGCCAATAACGCCGATAAATAGCCCTACGATGGCCGGCCCCACAAAAACTGGCAGACCGGCGCCTAAGTTCAGGATAGCCATTGCTGCACCTTTATCCTTTTTCACCAGGGACGGAACCAGAGCGGTAAGCGGCACATATCCTGCAAGCAAAGCGCCCCAAAGCACTCCCGAGCCCATCACCATCCAGAAATCGCGATTAAAAAGAACAGGCGAGTAATAGAATAGCAAGGTTGTAAGTGCACACCCTACGCCTCCAAACCATTTGATCGTATTACGCCACCCTAAGTGATCGCCGATGAAACCAAATATGAGGTTGAATACAATGTTGGCAGTGAATATAGTGCCCCATATCTGAAGCCATTCGGAAGTAGTAAAGCCATGAGTAGCCATGTACATCGGAAGGAAAACAGGGAATGCAAACTGGGCAGTGGTATTTATTACCCTGACGAGCCCGCCCAGAAGAACTTTAGGTTCATCTTTAACTATCGTAAGCCCTTTAACAAGTTCCCTTACCTTTGACGAAGTACTGTTGTTTACTGTGCCTTTAAAGCCTGCCTTATTGAGCAATAAGGTAAAAAAGGCACCTACAAGTACCCACAATATGGAACTCCAGAGGGTATTGAGATATCCAATATGTTCAATAGCCCACCCTGAATAATACGCTCCAAAAACGTTTAATCCACCTGTGAACACGAACCAAAACCATCCAACCGCTCTTCCTAATTTTTGCCGCGGACTGGCGTATGTAATCCAAACTAAAAAAGAATAAGCAAACAGCGGGTATCCGAATCCACGTACTGCATACGTAATCAGCATTGTCACAAAATCGAGTTCAGGCAGCCCATACCCTACAAAGCCTATTGTGCCAATTACGTACAACAAGAGACCCATAAAGATAGTTCTTTTGGGACCAAAGCCTTCTGCCAGAACGCCGGAGAACCAGGATGAAATAGCTATAGTAATGCCATATGCGGTAAACAGGGAGGCTGATTCACGGATTGTCATCCCCCTTTCGATCAGATATGGACTCAACCATCCCTGCTCCACTCCATCCCCCATCATGAAAATCAGGATCCCGATATAACCCCAGGCCAGTTGACCCGGGATTCCGATTCGCTCTAAAATATTGTTGCGGCTCGCTTTCATTTTATCATTTACAAATGGTTAGAAATACTTTAATGATCTGGATTACTTGGCCGACTGCATAATTTGATTGCGAAGAATGGTCTTAACCACGACACTCCGCTTGCCAGAGGGTGTAATTACTACACTTTTAACGATTCGCTCTTGTCCCGGAGGAACCGTGAGGCTAAAAGGGCCGCTGTATTCATAATCCATTTCATAAGGAGTGTAGCCATTAATCGTATAGTAAATTTTAGCGCTCCTCACAGGCACCTTATAGTTGAAGGTAAACTTCTCACCCGTCATCACTGTATCCTTGGCGCCTATAGGCTCCGGCACGCGAAAACGGATACCTTCGGCATCTAAACTTGCCAAATGCACAGGCAAGCGTCTCTCTGAGAAGTCGCTCCAGTTTTTATTTTCAAGAGGTGTCCATGCAATTTCAGAAAGTGCATAAAGGCGGGGAAGCAACATATACCACACTTTTTGAGGCGTCTTTATATACTCAGTCCAAACATTTGCCTGTACTCCGATAACATGTTTCTGCTGGTCAACATTTAGTTCGGCAGGCGTGGGGTTATAAGCATAAACCTTATCCAGTGGAAGGTAATGACCTACCGTTAAAGGCTCCTCTTCAGATTTACTTGACTGGTGATCTAAATAAAGATGCGATCCGGGTGTCATAATCACGTCGTGATTCTGTCTGGCCGCCTCAATCCCACCTTTGATACCCCGCCAGCTCATCACCGTAGCGTTAGGTGCTAAACCGCCTTCAAGGATTTCATCCCAGCCTATGATTCGACGACCCTTTTTGTTCAGATATCTCTCGATACGTTGAATGAAATACGATTGCAGTTCGTGCTCATCCTTAAGATTTTCACTTTTAATACGATTTTGACAATCGGGGCAGGTCTTCCATTTTGTTTTAGGACACTCGTCTCCGCCTATATGGATGTATTGAGAAGGAAATAGCGCAAGTACCTCATCCAAAACGTCCTCCATGAATTTAAAAGTTCGTTCCTTTCCGGCACAGTAAACATCTTCAAATACACCCCACTTTTGTATCACTTTATAGGGGCCGGGGTTTTCTCCGCACCCGAGGTCAGGATAGGCAGCAAGAGCAGCTACCGAATGACCTGGCATTTCAATCTCCGGAATGACATCAACAAATCTCGAGGCCGCATAAGCAACAACCTCCTTTACCTCCTGTTGAGTATAGAACCCGCCATACCTCGTCCCGTCGTATTGCTGGGGCTTTGTCTTCAAATAGCCAACAAGCGTTTCGTCCCTATACCCACCAATAGAGGTTAGCTTCGGATACTTTTTTATCTCAATCCGCCAACCCTGATCCTCCGTCAGATGCCAATGAAAAGTATTCAACTTTTGCTTCGCTATAACGTCGATATACGACTTGATGAAGGAAACCGGAAACATATGCCGGCCAACATCCAAATGGAGACCGCGATACTTATACCTCGGGTAATCCTCAATCTCTACCTTCGGGATACTTGCCGAAGTGAAATCAGGCAGTTGCAAAAGCGTCTGAAGGCCATAAAAAAGACCTCTTTCACTTTTCGACTCTATGTTGATCCCCGAATCATTTATCACCAGCTTATACCCTTCTTGAGGAAGCATCCCTGAGCCTGTCAGCCGAAGGTGAATCTGCCCTGCTGTGCCATGTGCAGTCTTTCTGAAGCCAGAAACAAATCTTCGGGCTAACGCTTCCAACTGATCCGACTTATTTTTCAACCCCGTGACACGGACCGTCATCTTATTGCTTAACTGATAGGAACCTCCAAGCTCCCGTAACTTTACCGGTGCTGGAATAATGGAGATTCCGGACTTTGCAGCAGATTGACAAACCGCTGTATTAACGGCTCCGGAAAGAATCAGAAGAGTGAAAAGCGAAAAGATATATATTGATTTTCTCATTCGATTTTAGTTTTATTTCGCAGAAGTAATTAGGTACTGAAAATATTGACCGCTTATTTGTTATATTTTATTGATACATGACTTAAGCGGCTTGCTGTGGTGGCACCAAGAGAAGCGCCTGTTGGATTCGTTGCGGTCCCCGCCACCCGGTTCTTTACACGTAGTCGGATAAAGAGGTTGTCCAGGCCCGATGCAGCCAAAGGAAACTGAAAATTCACCACCTTCATTCCGGGAACCTGAGTAAGCAAAGTATTGGCCCAGTTGACAACATCTTCCAGCGTATACTCTCCCACCTGGTTCCAAACACCGTTTTCATCACCTGTTTCCGACCATTCTACTATGAAGTTTCTAGGCCCGCCAATATCATTATGTCCTTCAATCTGCAGCGACACCGGCGTAGTGATACCTTTAGTTGAAACCCGTATTAACCACCACGATCCACGATTTTTGGCAGTGTTCCACCAGCTTTTTACAGCCCATGCACCATTCGAGACTGCCCCCTTCGCCCCTGAGGGCTCCTGAGCCAGCGCATTGTAGTCAGTGCCCGCGTATATTCCGGCAGAACTGAAGTCCAGCGCTCCCTTTTCACTGTGGGTCAAAACTCCATTGCCAATGTCCGGCGTAAGGGGGTTCTGCTCTGCTGAAGGCGTAGCGACGAACTCGTTTTTGAAACGGCTCCATTCTACAAGCACATTCGAAAAACCGCTCTCACGGCTCTGCTGCAAGGAAATATCAGCTTCCGTTAAATGCCTGATTGAATACCTTCCAAGGTTGCCGCCGTAGCGCTGCAGCTGTTCGTAAACCAATATGCCCGAAATATCGCCGGACCCCTGCGGCACACGCTTTCCACCCCTTCTGTAGGGAACATCTATATTGGTCATTACATATAAACTATTTCCATTGATGTCTCTGATATTCATTGGATATGTCCCTGTGCGCAGGTTATAGCCTTCGTTGATGTTGAAATAGGAGCCCGAGGGAACAGAGATCTCAACATCCTTCAGCTTAACATAAGTGAACAGGTCTTCGTCTGTGAGGTCCCTTATATACACCTGACGGGGAGACACGGGCTGGCCGGGTTCTTTGGACATAACATTAAGAGAGGGAACATTGTCCAATATCACCCGTGAAGGGTTCGTTTCTTTGCGCAAAGTCAGGTCTTTCAACCAAAGTTTTACCTTTTCAAAACGGCCATATACGTTATCACCGGCTGTTCTCGTCCTGAGATGGATACCCGATCTGCCATCAAGGCTTTGAATATAAACGGTAATGGCATTTTCAGTTTTATCCATCTCGTGTTTATTTGTGGCCTTATTGAGGTTTAATCCCATATTTGGATTTCCCTTATCGCTCATCACAATTCCCTCTATGTAAATATCATCAAGTATGGTACCAGCCGCCAGCATTGTTTTTACAAAAGCAAAATCCTTCAGTACAGCATTCTCGTAAGCGCCTTTTGGATTTTGAGTCACAAGAATGGAGTCTTTTGTAATGCTGCCGAAAGCATCTTTATAGAATAACAGTATCTTTCCGTTGCGGACTTCAGGCTGCGTGTTTGCACTAAGATTTACTTTCAGGTATTTCCCTTCCATTTTTAAACCAGAAATCCAGTCGGAACCGGTTTCATAAGAAATATTCTGTCCGATATCACCAAACGGCACATTGGTAGCTAAAACTGTTTTTAGCTCGCCTCCGTTGCCAATGCCAACGGCCGAATCATCGTCGAAACGGAGTTCTGGCGCAAGCCCTTTCTGCTGAAAAATAACTGTATCGGTTTTATCGCCCGAGGATATGAGAATTTTTACTGCGCGGGGAAGCTGGTCTTTATTGCTTTGAAACGAAACCACCACATCTCCCTTTCCCTTTCCGGCAGTCCGGTCGAAACTAACCCAGGCCGCCTCTTCTTCTTTTAGTACTTTCCAGTCTCCATCAGAATAAACCTGTAAACGCGTTGTACCAGCGCTGTCAGCCACCCGAATAGTTTGCGCATTTAGCGCCAGATCAGTACTGAACCTTACCCATTCCTCCTTTTGGCAGCCCGCCAGGCAGGCAGTAATGCAGAAAAGCACAAACATCAGGATTGAGCCGTGTCGTTTATCTTTTAACAGTCTCATATTATATACGATTATTTTACTGAGTTAAATTATTGTCCGGTATAAGCAGGATTCGTTAGACCGCCGTTCGAGCGCGTAATCTCCTTATCCGGAATCGGATAATACTCGTGATACGGACGTAAGTTGTTCTTGATCGCGTCAAATTCAAAAGCGGTCGTTTCCATCAGCGACTGATAGAAGATACCCCAGCGCACCAAATCCCACTTGCGCCCATATTCGCCCATCAGCTCACGGGCACGCTCATTTTTAACCTCCTGAAAAAAAAGCTCTTTTCCGGGATAGACCGCTAAAACGAAATCCTCAGAGGCCCTTGCTTTCACTTCGTTGAGTGAGCTCATAGCAAGCGCTTCGTCTCCAAGTTCGTTGGCGCATTCGGCCATCATCAGCAGTGCGTCGGCATAGCGAAAAACTTTCTGGTTATTGCCATCAGCAGCGTTATCCATGCCCGGACACCAGAACTTAGGCCCCATCCATGGCTTTCCATTACCGTTAAGCGTCTGCGGCCGCTTAAACCATTGATCGCCATAAGTATAACCTAGAATAATGTTGCGGCGCGGGTCGCTAAGATCATAAAGCGAAATAAAATATCCAGAGGGTGTTACCGAATTATAGGGATTTGCCTTCGCCCCCAGCTCGGGAATCTGAACACCGTCATAGATGTCTTTTCCTGATTGCTTGGTAGGAGTAAAGAAGCAAGCTACGTTCGAAGTCTTTTTCAGGCCTGTAGCCGACCATGTGAACTGCACTTCGAATATTGATTCGGGCGTATTTTTATTTCTAAAATAAGTATCCTCCAACGGGTATAGGGATAGCTGTCCATACACCTTTTGAATTTCTTTCATCGCCGCCAGAGCAGTACTATAATCCTTATTCCACATAGCCATTTTGCCGATCAGCATATAGGCCATCGGCGCCGACATCCGGTTGCCAGGAACATCGGAAGTCCGCTGCGAGGGCAAGCTGGGGGCGTATTGCTGAAGCTCCTCAATCAAAACCGTGCGGGTTGCTTTGGCGTCCATGCGGCCCAGCTGGGCAATGCGTACCAGTGCATCAAGGTCGGCTACCGGCTCTGTATAAAAAGGAACGTCACCAAATGTTGAGGTCAAAACATAATAATATAAAGCTCTTAAGGTTACACCTTCGCCGATCAGGGCAGATTTCCTTTCTTCGCTGACGGGCGAAGCTTCAATGCCAGCGATGGCAGTATTACAATACATTACGCCTTTGTAACACTGATCCCAAACAGTTTGACCCATCCCCGGATTGGCAGGAGATATTTCAAACTTTGCATCGAGGTCTGATGAATTAAGAAAAGCCAGGTCCGTACATCCCTCGTTTGTTATTATCAAGCCCGAATTAAAAATCGAAGCAAGAGGTATATGCGCTCCATTCAGCGCTGCAATGCACTGATTTTCATTTTTAAAGAACTGGACGGGTGAAACAAAGCTTCTTGGTTCCTCTTCCAGTGCTTTTTCACAAGAACTAAAAAGCAACACTGCAAGCACCCAACCTACTAAAAAGATAAGCGCCATTATCCATCCTACGGATAGTTGAACCCTCGCTTTCTGTCGACACCTCAGGGTCATACCCATTGTAATACTTCCATAAAAAGAGATTGTTACCGCTCGCGCTCAGCGTCAGCGAATTCAGCGAATTCCTTGTTGCTTTTGACAAATTGAAATTATAGCTGACTGTCGCATTCTTTAAGCGCAGAAAACTGGCGTTGTGAACAAAACGATCGTTTGGAATATCATCCTTCGAGTCTGCACGTGGATAATCCGAAGTCGGATTTCTGACAGGGTGCCATGCATTGACCATGTAACGGAATTGATTTGACAGGTACGTACCTGTTCCCATAAACACCTCGACCGGATTATAGATCTTTCCCCCAACGGAATAATTAAAATAGAAGCTCACGTTGAACTTATGGAAACGAAACGAGTTCTGGAAGCCGCCATATAATTTGGGGTCGGCATTGCCCAGATACACCAGATCTTCATTATCCAGAATACCATCATTGTTTTGGTCGATATAACGCTGTCTCCCCGGTGTATAATAAGCCGGAGCGGAAGACGCATATTTCTTGTCGGCCTTGTTTTGATCAACCTCTTCCAGCGACTTCCAGGTGCCGGCGTACTGCATTCCCCATAATGCATTCAGCGGGTGCCCCTTTACATAACCGTACATCATGTACTGCGCACCCCAGCCGTTATTATAAACCGGAATCCGGTCGAGTCCTCCAATATCGTCTACCATCTGGTTGTTATGTGCGAAAGTCACGGTTGTAGACCAGGAGAACTTAGGCCTGGTGATGTTGTTAGAAACAATGGTAAACTCAACTCCATTATTCGACGTCTCTCCTATATTCGTCAGTCGACTATTGTATCCGGTATGCGAGGGTAGCTGAACGGTCAGCAGGAGGTCCGTTGTCCTTGCCTGATACATATCGAACGTAAAATCAAAGCGGTTATTAAGGATTGAGAGGTCGATTCCGAGGTTGTAAGACCTTGTCTTCTCCCAGGTCAGACCACCATTAGCAATTCGCGAAGGATAATAAGCGGCAGGCATAGCGCCGTTAAAAATATATCCGCTCGAAGTAGACGTAAGGCGTGAAAGCGATTGATATCTCCCGATGGCATCATTCCCCGAGGCACCTCCGCTTAATCGGATTGCCAGCTCGCTAATGGCTTTTGATTTTTTCAGGAAATCTTCGTTCTTCAAATTCCATTTTAACGCAGCCGAAGGAAAGAAACCCCATTTGTGATTGGCTGCGAAATTAGATGCCGCATCTGCACGACCAGTAATCGTCAGGTAATATTTCCCTCTGTAATGGTAGTTTATACGACCTAAATGTGACATCCTTTTTTGTTCCTCGAGCGACGAACTCGCGTTGAGGGTCTCTTTAGATGGGATGGCAGTCAGGTCATTCGTTCCTATGTCATCTATAAAGTAACCGTCGCCGCTGGCAGTAAGGTTAGCGTTCCAAAGTGACTGATAAGTAAATCCATATAGGGCATCTAAATTATGCTCTTTGTTCCATACTTTTTTATAGTTCACGGTATTTTCGCTCAGTACGTTAGTGGCGCGGTAAGCGCTTTTATAAGCATAGGCGCCGGTGTTCTTACTTGTTCGCGTAGGCAATGTCGATGGGTTGAAATCGTCGTCGTAGCGATTATAATCATAAAAAGAAAAGGCGCTTCTAACTGTCAGTCCTTTCAAGGGAGTCACTTCCGCAAAAATCATAGAAGACAGGCTCTTTTTAAGTTCATCCTTTTGCTGCAGCTTTGAGTTTGCCAGGGGCGAGTCGAAGAGCGTTCCGCTATACCATTGCGTATTCCAGTCGTTAAAACTTCCGTCTTCCTTATAGGCTGGCATAGTAGGGGCAAGGAAAATCGTCGACCGGTACCAAAGCGTATTGGTACCTACGTCTGCTTTATTTATGGTCTGATTGATGTACGAATAATTTAAACGCAGACCGCCTTTTACATATTTACTTAGAGTCTTATCAAGGTTAAAACGGGCCTGATAACGCTCCATTCCACTGCTGATAATGATACCCTGATTGTCGTTATAGTTTGCAGAAAAATAAAACTTAGTGCTCTTATCACCACCGGAGGCAGAGAACGTGTAGTTTTGATAAGGTGCGCTCCGCGTGATTTCCTTCGTCCAATTGGTTCCCTCTCCTAATGCAGCTGGATTGGGGTACGGATAATCTTCAATCGGCTTCATCTGATTAGCGGTGCTGGCAAAGTAGTAGCGATCATTCTGAAGCTCGGCAAACTCCTGTGCATTCATCAGGTCAAGGAACTTCGGAAGTTCAGACATGCCCACATCAGAGCGCAACGAAAACTTCGTCATTCCGTTTGTTTGACCGCTTTTCGTAGTGATCAGAACTACACCATTGCTGCCCCTCGATCCATAGATTGCAGTTGAGGAAGCATCTTTCAACACCTGTATCGACTCAACATCACTCGGATTAAGCTGGTTAAGATCATTAATAGCATCCATCACGCCATCTACTACAAACAGCGGTTCGTTAGTTGCCGAGATAGAACGTGTGCCGCGAATCCGGATCGACGTCGCTGCTCCCGGCTCGCCACTGGTGGATGTAATCTCTGCGCCGGCGATACGTCCTTGTAACATTTGATCAACCCTCGGTACAGGGAGGTTCTCAATGTCCTTCATAGTGACAGAAGATACCGACCCAGTTAAGTCTTTACGCTTCACCGTGCCATAACCTATCACGACGACTTCCTCCAGCGATGCTTCGTCTTCCTGGAGACGAACATCAATCGTTGTCCTGCCGTTGACCGCTACTTCCTGCGTTTTAAAGCCGACAAACGAGAACGACAAAATACCTTTAAGATTTGGAACCTTAAGGGAATACAGACCTGCCGCGTTGCTCACTATTCCTGTGGTAGTGTTTTTTAACCTCACTGTCACTCCAGGCAGAGACTCACCTTTTGCATCTGTTACTTTTCCTTTCACTACTTGTCCAAGAGCTCCGGCTACCGGACCGAGAATGACAAGAAGACAAACAAGCAACTTTTGCCAATGAAACAAATAATAGTAGTTTCTATACATAATGATCGAGATATAATAAAAAAGTTAGTTGAGTATTAAAGATGCCCCTTTCAGATTCAAATCGCTCATACAAATAAATAAAATCAAATATAATTAAACAAATTAAAAGTCAATATATCCAATATTTAAACGATATGAAATTTAATTTTAACATTATGCAAATAAAAACAACTACATTAAAACCCTAAAAACAGTCACAACAAACCATAATACACTATTTAACAGGAAATTGAGACACTTTAAAGAGATTTAAAAATTCAATTGTTTCTTAACCTGATTTATAGTAACATTGCGAACCTTTTTAATATACCATGAACATTACAGAAAGGCATCAGCTTATCCTGCATAAACTAAAGGATCAAGGACAAGTAGACATACAAGAGCTGTGTGACAGCATGAAAGTATCTGGAGTTACAATCCGAAAGGACCTGAAACTTTTAGAAGACAAGCACCTTCTTTTCAGAACAAGAGGCGGTGCTTCCGTGAACAATCCCTACACAGCCGAACGACCTATCAATGAAAAGGAATTTATAAATGCAGAGGAAAAACAAAAAATAGCAAAAGCAGCTGTTGAGTTGATTGCGCAGAACGATTCCATAATGATAGGCTCAGGAACCACTGTTTTTGAGCTATCCAGATGTCTTTATCCCACTAAGCATCTTACTGTTATCACTCCAGCAGTAAAAGTCACATTAGAGCTCTGCAATAGACCAAACGTAGAAGTTCTTCAACTTGGTGGATTAATTCGTCCTAACTCTTCCTCGGTTGCCGGTTCATATGCGGAAAGTATTCTAGCAGGCATATCCTGCAGCGTTCTCTTCCTCGGTGCGGACGGCATTGATCTGGATTTTGGTTTCTCTATCACAAACCTCGCCGAGGCATCGCTGAATCAAAAGATGATAGAAACAGCTCAGGTGATTGCTATTTTAGCAGATAGTACCAAATTTGGACGTCGCGGACTCGGTAAGGTGTGCAATATTGATCAGGTCCAATACATAATAACTGATGATAAGGTACGATCAGACATAGTAAAGAAGTTGGAAGAAAGAGGAATAAAAGTTATCATCGCGAAATAACAGGTGCCCGGCAGAAACCGGCTCTGCATATCTAGGTTGATCAGATATATCGGTTTGTAAATAGCATGCTTACAATTTCATCCCGGCTTGGCTTCATCCAGGTGTCCATTCAGCTTTTTCGACGTAACTTCCTATTTTAACGTAACATCCAGATAAACAGAATGACGACCGTACGTTTCATAAAATGGTTTGAAAACCACATCA
>DALYUO010000021.1:13885-16495 GCA_031981225.1 Pararcticibacter sp. | reverse complement strand
GTAACTCTTGAGGATCACCTTTAATGGACTTGCCTATATTTTCGGCATCGAGGGTTACTTTACGCCATTCCTTCCTTGCTTCAGGCTCCTGGGCAGCCAGTAATATAGGTCCGTAAAACAAACTGGCTATGTTCTGCTGATCCATGATCGGATCCAGATGGAACTGGAAGGGCATTTTCAATTCTATAATATCGCCATCTTTCCACGTACGGCTTATTTTCAGGTAAGTACCCGGCTTAGCCTGGAGCTGTTGTTCTTTACCGTTGATTTTCACGAAGAACCCTTTGGTTGCCCAGCCTGGCACACGCACATGGATATCAAATTTTCCGCTGCCCTTAATAGTCAAACGGGTTTGGTCTTCTTTTGGAAAATCTGTTGTCTGCTCAATTGTGACCTTTCGCTCCGTCCATTTTAACGTCGAGGGTATATAAAGATTCACATAAAGCGCCTGGTTATCCTTACTTTTAAAGTAAATGGTATTTTGCAGCTTGGTACTACTTTCTATTGCGGTACCATTGCAACACGTAAAGCCTGTCATATCAGCATTACCGAATTGTTTAACAGATCCCGGCCTGAGGGGCACGTGATAGGTATTGGCAGGGCTATCTTTAGCAACAGAAGCCAGAATATGGTTATACAGACCACGTTCATAATAGTCCATTAACTCCGTCCTCGGATCGAATAGAAACAGATCCCCGGTCAATTTCAACATATTGTACGTAGCACAGGTTTCGTTTTGGCCACCTTCAGAAAAGCCGTTCTCGTACAATGTCGACGGTTGAGCAATAAAACATTCTGCATTGGCGGGATTACGTGCTCCAGCAACTCCTCCGATACTGTACATATAGTCATTAACCGTCTTATGCCAGAAATTATCGGCTATTTTGTAATATTCGGGATTATTGGAGACACGGTACATTTCAATACTCCCAACTATCTGAGGAATATGTTGGTTGGCATGCAATCCACGGAACGTATCTACGTTCCTGGCCAGTCCGTGCGAATGAGCCGTGTCGCCAAAGAACACTTTGATATTATCAAATAATTGCGCTGTTTTCAGATAATTAGGATTAGCGGTAATCCGGTACAGACGGGCCATTGATTCATTCATCCCGCCAAACTCCCCGGCAATGTATGTATTCCACATTTTTATGAGCGTTTCCGTTGGCAATTTACTTAGCCGCGCATATACCCAGTTGCTCATACCAGTAGCTATTTCAAGGGCTTTTTTATTGCCACTCACTTCATATACGTCGATTAAGCCAGCTAAAATCTTATGTAACGTATAGTAGGGCGCCCAAATCTGACTCTTCTGACCTCCATACTTTGCCCCTTTTTCCAACATGATAAACTGATCGGGGGGATATGCGCTGATAAATCCTTTTCCCCAGTTCCAGTAATCGTTTCGGATGCCAGCGTCGCTTAGATCCGAATCGTATTCTGATTTTCCAGGGCCATGCGGAACCGCCACCGGATCAGACACATAGGGCCCGCCTGATTCTTTCGCCCTTCCGGATAATTGCGATAATTCGTAAAGGGCATTTACCATATACTCCATTTTTTGGGAGAAATTGGACTGAAGCGTCTTGTCATAACCCGTACCGGCGTAGGCCTGTGCAATTGCCGTAAGGTAATGGCCTGTAGCATGCCCCCTTAATTTGGTATCCTGACTATCCCACACATCCAAAGGTTTTGCTCCCTCGGGCTGCTTCTGGCCAAAAGCATGACGGAACATATAGAGAAAGGAGTTCGGATCTGTTGTAGCCAGGGTCCTTATAAATTTATCGCGATTCTCAATAAATTTAGTTGCATGACCCTGAACATCGGCTTGCAGAGAAACCCTGTCTAAAGGAAATGCCTCCAGCTTTAAAACCGGCGCAGCCGATTTAGCAGGCTTTTTCACAGTCACAAATGCTTTAGGTTTAAAATCTGTCCCCGCAACGCGCCCGGTAACGGTATAGCGTCCGGACTTTAATACATCGGTATTGTCGGTAGCAGCAGGCCAGATCACACGTACTTTCGGACCTCTTTTCCCATTTCGGTATGAGCCCGGTACATAGCTGGGCAGTCGTGGCAAACTTCCTGCTTCTGTTTCAACTTCCACATCGGGCACATAAGCTAAATAGGCATTATACAGCTGTGCTGTGGCAGCAGCAAACTTAGGAAGATCATCCTCACGCTTTGCAGTCGTATTTACAGTGTTTTCGTTCAAACCTCCCGGGGAATTGTTATAAATACCGGCAATCTGTCGTCTGCTCAGCGGCACACGATATATACGGAAATCATGTATCAGGGCGTTAAGTCCGGGCTCTCCCGGCAACAAGGATTTTCCGATATAGACTTTTTTCTCCTCCGACCGCTCACCTGATATTGCTGTTAATTCCCGTGGAATGTCTTTAGTCTGCGCCACAGGTTTGCTATCAACATAGGTGATCATGGTTTTTGACGGGACATCTATTACTATAGCAAGATGCACCCATTTATTTACTTCTATTACCGAAGACACCGCGCCGTTTTTACTCTCCCCTACCGTAGTGATCAGTGCCTGAAAGCCTTCCTGAGCCCTGGTCCCCACAGGGGCAGCAAAGAAATGGTTGGTTGCATCCTTTC
>DALYUO010000021.1:1508-13875 GCA_031981225.1 Pararcticibacter sp. | reverse complement strand
CGAAATCAAAAAATCGTTGTCCCGGTTGTTTAGATCGCAAGTATATCCAACCTGATATGCTAAGCGATTCTATATCTGTTAATACTCCTCCCGGAAGCGTTACGAAAGAAGTGTTATCTCCAGGGAGTGACAAAACCTTTCCGAACCGGTTGTCATTGATAAAGTTAACTCCGGCACCATGAGCTTTGGCATGGAAATTATTCCGTGACCAGTCTTTCACGTCATCGTTAAACACATAGCGTGCACTCAATCCCGTTTCACCAATACCATCCAATATCTGATCGCCGTTTTGCGCCTTAACGGTATTAACACCCTGTACCAATACAGCAACCAAAAGCGTGGCACACAAGAATACGTTGTACATTTTCATTTTCAGATCTTTTCCTCAATAGCCAATATATAAAACTATGAAGCATTCATATGTTTATATGGACCCATTTTAGCTAATATTCATAGGATATTAACAAATTGCTATCCCGGCGAATTCAGTGAAAATACTTATATGTGAAAAGCGGTTTATTTATAAGATCATGCGTCCTTCTCTCCCTTTCGCTTCGCCATTAAGATTTCTATATACTCAGAAGGTGTAAGTCCCGTCACTCTCCTGAAAGCTGCATAAAAGGGCGTGCGCGAAGAAAAGCCGGCATCAGCCGCCAACCCCTCGATACTGAACTTCTTCAAGCCGACTTCCCCACTGATCTGAGCTTTCACATAGGCGATCCGCTTTTCATTAATATAGTCAGTAAAGCGCTGTCCAAAATGAGAATTTAAAGCCTGTGATAATTGGTAAGGATTCACACCGAGGGACTGGGCGACATCGGCGAGCTTAATTCCCTTTACCCGAAACATACCCGTTTGCTCCATAAGCTCCTCCATTTGCTCAATCATGCCTGCAGCCAAATGGCATTCTTTGGGTTTTGTTACTGTCTGCACCAAGTCACACCCCTGCTCATCTTTAACAAGCATGTTCTTATCTTTAACGACATAATTTTCTTTTGAAAAAGATTCCGGAAAGGCAGCACCATACAAAAAATCAGGCCACGAAAAAATATATCCCGACAATGCCATCGCGCCAACCAAAAAAAACAGCATTGTATTCTCGACCACGTCGGCAGCGATCCCCGGTGCATATTGGTACGCTTCAAGTAATAAGGCGCTGCTTGCAACAATATTACATAAACACAGCATTGCATTTAATATTGTAACAAATAGCGGCTTATGAGATACGCCGTTCAAGCTTAATTCGTGCTCCATCCGAAACATTAACCTGCACTGAAAAAAAACATATACAGGCCAAACAACCATACGCAAAATATAGTGCGAAGCAGCAGGCATCATCAAACCCCTGGCAACAACAACAATAGCCGATTCATCCTGAAGGATCATTTGGGCGTCGTGATATTTCACATGCAAAGGGGTAAATATCCAATAAGGAAAGCAGATCTGCTAACGAAAACAAAAATAGCAAGCCGTGACGCCAATCACCCGCTCTGAAGCGAGTTTCTGCAAAATAAAAGCTGCGTGCATAAAAAAACAATAAGGGTGGAACCAGGTAATAAAATGGTGCGACCGTACGTAAAATGAAAGCATAATGAGATAACAATCCCGTTTTTTGTAGCAAAACAAACACCACATGCCAACCCATGATGAAAAATACCGTACCAAGCAACCGTTTTCTGAAACGATCTGCCGAGGTATTACACCACAATATAAAGCCGCTGATCAGCAATATAAAGTTAAGGCCACAGAGGGCCCAATCAACAATAAAATGCATGTAAGAGCAAAAATAACAACCGAAGGCCAATTTTAGCGACGGCTCGCGTAAAAACGTTTAAAACAGCGTGGGCACCAAAACCGTCTTTTCAGAAACGGAAACAAGGTTTTCACTAAGGCGCTGCGGCGAATACGGTAATCTGTAAGATTTCCGCATCGTGGGCACAAAGCCGTAACCGGTCGCCTGGAAGAATCAAATAAGGATCCGTTGTCCCCCTCAAACGGATCTGAATTAAGAGCATTGGTCATACTAATGAGAATAGAACCTTTTGTAAAATACGTTGCAACAAATATATCAAAGACTGTCCTTTTTTTGCAACACCGATATGTTCTATGTTACAAAAACGAACATCTTGAGTGTCGTTTTACAAATCACTACCTGAACATATTATTTTATGCATAGCTTTATGTAAACTTGCATATTAAATAAGTTTATATTAGCTTGGAAAAACCTTTTAGCAACCATTTATGTCTATGACAAGCATCAACAAAATGACCCAAAAAAGTGTGTTCACTTTCTTATTCATATTGTCTTTTGGCAGCAGCGTGCTGGCAAAGGAACAAAAAGTAAAGCCTGGCAAGGAGCCGGTGGATTATGTAAATCCATACATTGGTAATATCAGTCATTTACTTGTCCCTACTTATCCTACTATACACCTCCCAAACAGCTTGCTTCGGGTCTATCCCGAAAGGGCAGATTTCACAGGAAACCAGATCAGTGGCTTACCGGTAATTGTCACCAGTCACCGGGGCGCTTCAGCTTTTAACTTAAGCCCTTACCTGGGTGAAGAAAGCGGTTTGAGTACCGTAATAAACTATGGTTACGATAATGAAATTGTGAAACCTTACTTCTATCAGGTCGACCTTGATGATTACGGAATAAATGTACAGTTCGCGCCATCTCACCAGTCGGCTATTTACCAGATAGCCTTCCCGGATGCAGGAAAGCCAGCTTATCTGATACTTAACTCACGTAATGGTGAAATGAATGTAGATGGAAATACTATCAGCGGATATCAGTCACTGGGGAACAATACCAGGGTGTTTGTGTACATGGAGGCTGATCTTAAGCCGGCCCTTACAGGGATTCTAACCGGACAAAAAATAAATCCAACCATAAAAGCAGCAGATGGAAAAGATGCCTGCGTTGCATTGAAATATCCTTTGAATACAAAACAGATAAAAGTAAGGTATGGTATCTCTTTCATCAGCGTTGAGCAGGCGAAGAATAACCTGCGGCGTGAAATTAAAGACTACAACATCGAAAAAGTAGCTGAAGCAGGGAGAAGCGTATGGAATAAAACATTAAACAAAATAGCCATAGAGGGCGACAATGAAAATCAAAAGACAGTATTCTACACCTCGCTGTACCGCACCTACGAACGAATGATCTGCATTTCCGAGGACGGTAAGTATTTCAGTGCTTTTGACGGAAAGGTTCACGAAGACAACGGCCTGCCATTTTATACAGACGACTGGATTTGGGATACATACAGGGCTACTCACCCCTTGCGGGCAATCATTGAACCAGAAAAGGAGCAGCATATGATCAACTCGTTTATCCGGATGGCTGAGCAGATGGACAATTTTTGGATGCCAACATTTCCGGAAATCAACGGTGATAGCAGGAGGATGAACTCAAATCACGGTGTGGCTACCGTTATTGACGCATACAACAAAGGATTGAGGGGCTTCGACCTGGAAAAGGCATACCTGGCATGTAAAAACGCCATTACACAAAAAACGCTGGCACCATGGTCGCCCAAAAAGGCCGGCGCACTCGACAGCTTTTATAAAGAACATGGCTACATTCCGGCTTTACCTCCTGGCGAGAAAGAAACAATTCCCGAAGTTCATTCCTGGGAAAAGCGCCAGCCCGTTGCTGTTACTCTTGGAACTGTTTATGACGAATGGTGCTTATCCAAAATAGCAAAAATCTTAGGAAAAGAAGAGGATGCCGCCTACTTTGCACAACGAAGCCTCAATTATCACAAGGTTTTTAATACCGAAACGAAGTTCTTCCATCCTAAAGATAAAGACGGAAAATTTATTGAACCTTTCGATTACAGATTCTCTGGCGGCATTGGCGCACGCGAAGCTTATGACGAGAACAACGGATGGGTATACCGCTGGGATGTGCAACATAATATCAGCGACCTGGTGAAGATGATGGGCGGTAAAGATTCTTTCGTTGATGAGCTGGAACGGATGTATAACACCCCTCTTGGTAAAGGAAGGCCTGATTTCCATCATATGTTTGGAGACCATACGGGCATCGTAGGTCAATATTCTATGGGTAATGAACCAAGCATGCACATCCCTTATTTATATAATTACGGAGGTCAGCCATGGAGAACGCAAAAACGAGTTCGTTCATTATTAACTCAGTGGTTCAGAAACGATTTGATGGGGATACCCGGCGACGAAGACGGCGGTGGCCTGACTTCATTTGTGGTATTCTCCTCCCTTGGATTTTACCCCATAACTCCCGGCTTACCGATGTATGTAATAGGGGCTCCTATGTTCAAAAATGCCAAAATTGATATCGGCAATGGAAAGACGTTCGAGGTGTCTTGTTTAAACTATTCTCCGGATAATAAATTCATCCAATCTGCCAAACTTAATGGCAAGCCTTGGAATAAATCGTGGTTTTCACATAAGGAATTAATGCAGGGAGGAAAACTTGAATTTGTCATGGGGAACCACCCCAATAAACAGTGGGCCTCAACTGAGGATGCTTTACCTCCGTCCTTTAATATGCCAGATTAAATTGGTTAAAATCCGGCCAACTCCCAATTTTTCCAATGTTATGTTTATATCTCTTTAATATCTCCTTCAACTGTCGTTTGTCGGGCACTGATGATATAACAAATGAAAACAAGCGAAATATCGGTGGTGACCGGGCGTTGGCCGGGCAATGGCTACGATATGGTTACAACCCGGCGAAACGATTGTTCCGGCTCGTCAGGATGCCTCTTATCCAAAGTTCTTAACCTGTAAATTAAAGTTGCTCCTGATCGTGCGGTTCAGCTCTTTCTGATGGTTATCTGCGGTCAGCTTATCGAGACTGCTTAACACGTATAATCCCACCTGCACATTCTCTATATGTGCTCTTTGAAATCCGGGCGAAAGAGCGGCAATGTAATCGAGTTCCTGCATTAGGAAAGCGGCAGTAGCCTCTGCCTGCTTATTCGCTTCTTCAATCTCGTTCAGTGCATACAGATTTTTAACTGTATACAATCGCGACAAGGTATCAGAAACGGTATAATTCCTTACCGGAAGCTCCCTCAGGCTTTTCTTCATTATATCCCCGGCTTTGTCGGCTTTTCCTTCGCTGATCAGATTATTTGCAAGGGTATTATTAAATCCCCAGGTGCTGTTTACTATTCTCCTGCTTTCGGGATCGAGGTACGAAGCCTTGTTAAATGCTTTATAGTCGAGCTTAGTCATCATGTTATTGTACATGACATCCGAATTGGTCCGCTCGGCCTTGTTCTTACCATCATTTTTGTTTTCAAAGGGGATTAAACGGTAGGCATATCCTTCGAGGTAGAGGTAGTTATCCAGTCCGAGATATGTATCTTCCGAAACCGAAGTAGCGAAATACACCGGGCGTTCCCAGTTATTGGTAGCCAGTATATCAAACATGGCCAGATCGGCTTTCGTGGCATACGACTTTTTAAATTCCCATTCTATTGCTGAAGCGAGTTTAGATTTGTCCCCGGGCTTCACAGTTCGTGTATTAACAACCTGCTCGCTGTCGATACTGAGCTTCAGCTTCCTGGTCGGCAAAAAATTCATAAAGCTTCCGTCATTCATCTGTACCTGATCATTTTTGTCGTCGGATGTTAGTACAGCTAAAAGGTCCTTCAGTTCTACGCTGTCCTGAATCCCATAGTCAACATAAGGCAGATAGTCGCGTACACCGTCGACATATTTCTCTTCAGGCATGCTAATTGGAAGTGGCGCCGAACGGTTCAGCTGCTTCTTCATCTGATTAATATAGGCATCGCCTGATAAAAACTGGATACAGACTACCCGTACATCCGTTCTGATCCCTTCAACTTCCTGAGCATACCATAGAGGATAGGTATCATTATCTGCATTCGTGAAAAGAATCGCGTTGGGAGCACACGAGTTCAGGTAATTCCGGGCCCAGTCGCGGGCCGTTGTTTTCTGTGAGCGGTCGTGATCATTCCAGCCCTGAGTACCCATCAGTACCGGGACTGTAATAAAACAAATGATGCCTGCTGAAATCATGCTCCATCTGGCAGGCGCCACTTTCGTCAACAAATCCTTAAGCGCCAATACACCAAAGCCTATAAAGATGGCAAAGGTGTAGAATGAGCCGGCATAGGCGTAATCCCTTTCCCTCACCTGAAGCGGATCCTGATTAAGATAGAGTATGATCGCTAAACCGGTAAAGAAAAACAAGGTTACCAGAACCATGCTACTGTATTTGTTTTTGCGGCTTAACCAGATCAGCCCGGCTATGCCAATAATGAGGGGCAATCCAAAATACCGGTTATGAGCTTCATTGGTCTTAACTGTCTGAGGCAGATTCGTCTGGTTGCCCAGATGAAGCGCGTCCAGGGGCTTTATTCCTGTGATCCAGTTGCCGTTCACGATTTCTCCCTGGCTCTGTATGTCGTTCTGGCGACCCGAGAAATTCCAGAGAAAATACCGCCAGTACATAAAACCAACCTGCCAGGTACTGAAGAACCTGAGGTTATCGGCAAATGCCGGGCTTTCCTGCTCTCCTAAGCTTAACCAGTTCCGGTAGTAGGCGGCATGCCCGGGTTTCTGACTGTAGATCCTTGGGAAAATCATGTTCTTATCAAAGACCGATTTGTATGTGTTCCCTGATACCTCATATTTTGTTTTCCCTTTTCTATAAGTGTTGCCGGTTATTCTGTTTTCTATAACCTGAGCATCAAATGTATTTCCATAGATCAGGGGCGTCGATCCGTAATTCGATCTGCCCAGATAACCGTAAAGAGAGAAAATATTATCAGGATTACTCAGGTTGATGGCAGGTTTTGCGTTTGCCCGGATCAGGATCATAAAGTACGAGCTAAAGCCGAGCAGAAGAAAGGTCAGGCAGATTAGTCCGAGGTTGAGCTTATATCTCCTTGTCCTGATGGAATAGTAGATCCCCCATGCTATACCGCCAGCGAGAAGCAATAGGAAAAACAGGGCACCCGACCCGAATGTCATCCCCAGGGAGTTTACAAACAACAAGTCGAACTTCGCTGCAAACAGGACGAGGTATTGCAAGATTACGAATTGTACCAAAGCAACAATAACACATCCTGCCAACAGCGCCTTTATTAAACCATAAGTGGTGATCCTGGTTGTTTTTCTTAAATAATAAACAAGGGCTATGGCAGGGATAACCAACAGACTTAGCAGATGTACGCCGGTAGAAAGGCCTACAATGAAGGCTATAAAAACAAGAAAACGATCAGTTTGCTGATTCTCCCACTTCAATATCGCCCAGAACGTCACAGCTGTGAATAGAGCAGAAAGGGCATAAACTTCCGCCTCGACGGCAGAAAACCAAAAAGTATCAGAAAAAGCAAATGCCAGCGCCCCTATCACTCCTGCTGTAAAAATATGCGGTGCCTTGCTTTTGATCTTCTCCCTTTTGTACACTTTTGCAGCAATGGCCGTGATGGTCCAGAAAAGGAACATGATCGTAGCCGCGCTGGCTAAAACAGCGCTAAAATTAACCCAGTATGCAACTTTACTTACGTCGCCCAGGGCCAGGAGACTGAAAAGATTTCCAATCATCAGGAATACCGGGGCTCCGGGCTGGTGTCCCACCTGCATCTTATACGATGCTGCAATAAACTCTCCGCAGTCCCAGAAGCTTACGGTAGGCTCCATTGTAAGCCAGTAGGTTAATAAGGCAATGCCAAACAGAACAAATCCCAGCGCGTTGTTTATGCGCCGGTAGGTGCGTTTCTCTTCCTTTGTATTAACAAAGTCATTGAACTCGGTATTTACCATGGCCTGTATACGGCCAATATCAAACCTGGATGACGCCTGTTCCTCCAGGCCTGTAATGACATGGTCGTAGAGTTCATGAAACACGTCTTCATTGATTGCAGAATCTTTCAGAAGACTGCGTATTTCCTGTTGCTGCTGAGCGCTTGGTTTCATGAGAGTCTGGGGTTGAGATTGAGTAATAATTGCAGGTTAGCAATAAAGCTTTTCGCTTCTTCAAGCTTAGTTTCTACCTCTTCGAGGCCTTCTTTGGTGAGGGAATAATATTTTCGGACCCGGTTGTCTACCAATTCGGTGCTCGTGCTTAGGATTCCTTCTGCTTCCATTTTATGGAGTGAAGGGTACAATGCCCCTTCTGTCAACTTGATTTCCCCATTCGTAATCTCTTTCACTTTCTGGGTGATCTCATATCCATACATCTTGTCGTTTTCCTGAAGCAGCTTCAAAATGATTGTCTGCAGACTTCCCTTTAACATTCCATTGGTACTCATAATACAAATATATAGCTTTCTTGTATACATAGAAAAATTATGTATGCTGATTTTAAGCCATTTATTACAACTATCTGGTATTTCGCCTGGAATTACATCATCGTAATGAAAGAGAGATGTCAAAAATCAGCCCTGAAAAGCGCGTCGGCAGTTCTTCAGCTTTTCCATTAGATCACTTACTTTAAAAGGTTTGGATATAAAATCATCCATTCCGGCATTCAAGCAATCTTCTTTGTCCTCGACCATAGCGTTCGCAGTCATCGCTATAATTGCAGGCTGGTTGGTAGCACCCTCTCTTATCCTTCTGGTTGCTTCAAGTCCATCCATCTCGGGCATGCGAACATCCATTAAAATAAGATCATATACCTTCTCGTCGTTCATTTTGAGCACTTCGAGTCCGTTTTCTGCGAGGTCGGGCTTATAGCCGAGCTTCTTTAAAATAGTGATAATCAGCTTTTGATTTACTAAGTTATCCTCAGCAACGAGAATATGAAGAGGATGATCTGCGGCGAAATGAACAGACAGGGTATTACCAGCGCTTACATTTTCTGGAACCGCCTTATATACCGGCCGATCGAGAGCCTTCTCTATAGCAGGAAGTAACTTACTGATTGCAATGGGTTTAATGATTATTGAAGAAAAAAGGTCAGGGTGTTTTGATTCCACTTCATTTCTTAAGGAACTCAGCAGGATAAGGGGGACAAGATTATTTATCTCTTTTATCCTCTGGCTCACTGTGATACCATCCATGCCGGGCATTTGCATATCGGTAATAACTAAATCCAGATCCTTTACTCCGGCAAGTACCCGCAAAGCTTCTTCGCCCGATGCAGCTGTAAGCACATGCAGTCTACACGCTTCCAACTGTATTTTAAGTATGTTAAGATACGTCACATTATCGTCCACAACCAGCACCTTCTTTTCCTTAAACACCTTGTCAAATGGAATACCGATTAAATCGTTTGTACTCTCAGAAAACTTCGATCTAATCGTAAAATGGAAAGTGGTACCATTTCCGGCCCGGCTCGTCACGGATATTTCCCCCCCGAGTAATTTGGTTAATCGCTCGCAAATTACAAGCCCTAATCCGGTTCCGCCGAATTTTCTTGTGGTGGATGAATCAATCTGGGAAAAAGCATTAAATAATTTCGATATGTTTCCATCAGAAATACCGATTCCGGTATCTCTTACTTCAAAACAGAGTTCAGTCTCGCCGTTTTCTAAATTCTTTCCCAGCGTTACTCCTATAAATATTTCACCTTTTCTAGTGAATTTCGATGCATTGCCTACCAGATTTATCAGAATCTGACGAAGCCTGAACCGGTCGGAAAAGACCAACGAAGGAACCTTTGGATCAATAAGATACATAAGTTCAACGCCAGCCACAGCTGTTTTATGAGAGAATAAAGCCAGCACCTCTTCAATACACTCTCTGAGATTAAAATACTGACAATCTATCCCCATTTTCCCAGACTCAATTTTAGAAAAGTCCAGGATGTCATTAATCAGCGTTAACAATGCCTCTCCACTTGTATTAATGGTTTCTGCATATCCACGCTGCTCATGATTAAGGGGAGTTTCGAGCAGGAGGGAGGCAGTGCCCAGAACACTGTTCATCGGAGTTCGGATTTCATGGCTCATTGTCGCTAAAAAAGTACTTTTGGCCTGATTAGCCATTTCTGCTTCTTTTCGCGCCTCCTCTGCCTCCTTCCGGGCCTTCTGCTCCTGTTCCTGCTGCTTCAGGAGCTGCAGGTTCATGGTGTGAAGCTGATCGGATTGCGAATGAAGCTCTTCGGCCTGCACCTGGAGCTCCTCCGATTGAGCCTGAAGTTCCTCCGATTGCGTCTGTAGTTCACGATTTAACTGCTGTAAATACTCAGCCTGCCTGCTTATTTGCTCCGTTCGCTGCTCAACTTGTTTTTCGAGCCGGGCTTTCTGTTTTTTTATCAGATCAATTCTGAAACGATAGAATGACCATGCGGCGAATACTACCAGCGTAATAAGGGACAACCTGAACCACCATGTCATCCAGTATGGCGGTAAAATAACAATCTTAATAGAGGTATCCGTGTTATTCCATAAGCCCTCGTTATTTGATGCCTTCACACGGAATATATAGGTGCCGGGATTTAGATTTGTATAGGTTGCTTTTCTCTCATTCCCTACATAATTCCAATCTTTATCAAAACCTTCAAGGAAATAAGCATATTGATTCTTTTCAGGGATGGTAAAGTTCAAAGCAGCAAACTGGATTGTAAAGACCGATTGAGAATGAGATAAGCGTACTTCCTTCGCGCTCAAAATACTTTCCTTCAATGGCGAGTTCCTGTGCCCGACAACGACTTTTCTGTTAAATAGCTGAAAATCGGTAAGAACCACTGAAGGGATATTGGTGTTACGGGCCAGGGACGCCGGATGAAATATATTAAATCCACTCACCCCGCCGAATATTATATCTCCATTCTTCGCTTTTAAGCCGGCGCCAACATTGAATTCATGACTTTGTAATCCGTTATGAATATTGAAGTTTCTATAGCTTTCTTTTTTTGGATCAAAACAGGTAATCCCCTGGTTGGTACTCAACCATATCCTTCCTTGCTCATCGCCACTGATATAGTTAATTACATTATTGATCAGGCCTTCCTGTTCGGTGTACGATTTAAATCTTTTTGTGCTGGGATCAAAACGATTTACTCCTCCTTCCATCGTACCGACCCACATCGTGCCATTTTTATCTTCATAAAGCGCACTTACTACATTGCTGCTAAGCCCGCTGTTCTGACTATTTAGTCTTGTAACCCTGTTTGTTTCAGGATTAACTATGCTAATACCGCTTGAATAGGACCCGACCCAAATGTTTCCGTTTTTATCCTCACGCAATGCCTGTATGGTGTTATCGCTGATACTATTATTATCAAGGGGGTTATGAACGTATTTCTCAACAATGCCGGTCTTTTTGTTTAAAACATTAACCCCGCCGCCTTCCGTGCCTATCCAGATCCGGCCCCTTCTATCTTCTATCAAAGCATATACCGCAATACTGTTGATATCGGACTCTCCCTTGCCAACCTTGTAATGGCGAAAAGTACCGTTTCGGGGATTAAAACAGCTTAGACCTGTGTCATACGTTCCTAACCATATCAGGTCACTCTCCTTGTCCTTAAGTAAGACAGATATATAGTTACTGGTAAGGCCGTATTTGCGGTGTGTATGCCTGTAAAAAGTGAATGTCCCGCGCGACCTGTTAAAGTACTGGAGACCGCCGTCGGTCCCTATATACAGATTGCCGGAAGCATCTTCAGCAAAGGCTCTTACAATATTGTCGGCATTGTTCTCATTCCCGTTGCTAGCCTTGTATGATGGGAAAAAAGACAAATTCTTGTCATACTTATTGATACCTTCTGAAGCTGTTCCAACCCATAAAATACCCTGCGGATCTTCGAGAATAGAATAAATACCGTTGTCAGGAATCCAATTTTTATTGCTTACACTTTTGTTTATGGCGACAAATGTTCTTTTTCGGGTGTCGAACAGGTGAAGCTTAGTCTCTGTGCCTACCCAAAATCGATCACTGCTACTTTTGGCGATACAATTAATTGGATTGGTGTCATAGCTTGTATTATTATCAGACTCTGTATTAAAACGTAAGAACTTACCTGATCTTCTGTCCAACAGGTTCAATCCTGCCCCAGTACCTACCCATAACTGCCGGCTCCCGTCTTCGGCTATTACATTTACTGAATTATTGCTTATGCTATTTCTATCTGTGCGGCTGTAGTAGAAATGCCGGAACTTACCAGTTTTTTCATCCAAAAGGTTTAAACCCTTGGAGGTTCCAACCCACATATCTCCTTTAAAATCCTGAAAAACAGCGTATACCCGGGGGTTGCTTAAGCTGCCAGGATCGGATGTTTTAAGATAACGTTTAAACTTTTTAGTTTTCTTATTAAACAGGTTTAATCCTGATTCGGTTCCGACCCACAGTCTGTTCTGTCTGTCTTCGTAGATAAACGTAATTCTGTTGCTGCTTATGGAGCTATCATCGCCTGTTTTCTCTCTGAAGTTGGTGAAAGTGTTGGTTTTTTGATCATATC
>DALYUO010000021.1:220-1498 GCA_031981225.1 Pararcticibacter sp. | reverse complement strand
AACCCGCCGATACGCGTTCCTATCCATATGTAGCCGTCTTTAGCCTGATACAGGGCTGTTATATTGTTGGCCGGCAGGCTTGTAGGATCATTCTTTCGGTATCTGTATACTGTAAAACTATAGCCATCGTATTTATTGAGGCCGTCCTGGGTACCAAACCACATAAAACCATACTGATCTTTCAGCATACACTGAACAGAATTCTGAGAAAGGCCGTCAGATGTGTTGATCTGAGTGAAATTCAACAGCGCTTCTTGAGAAAAAGCCACCGGCAAGCAGAAAATCAACAAAATACCGGCAAAAATAAACTCCTTATATAATCTCATCCAGGTTTCTTAGAAGCACCTTAAAAACGTTAAGGTTTTGGTTAAAGGAGGTGAATAGCACTTTATCTCCCCGCTAAGGTTCAGTCGTAAAGATCTTATCATACATTCCCTCAAATGAATAATATCTTATAAAAGTCGTGATTCCTTTTCATCCCGACAATAGGAGCAAATTACTAAAATTTTTACTATCAAACAAAACTGCGCACAGGTATTATTATCGAAAGAAAAAAACCTTACCATTTTGCCGCTGAGGCCTTTATTCAGGATTAAAATGGAGTCATCCAAAACAATTTCCCCGCTTTAAACACATCCTCGTCTGCAGGTAATGTAACAAAACCTGCCGCACTCGCAAGACCAGTCAGGTCGCCAGACCCCGATCCGGTGACCGGCACAGCCTCTAAAATACCCTCCCTATTTCTCAGAGAAACCAACAGGTGATAAGAAAGCCTGTGTTTAAAAACAACAGAGTCAGCAAGCCTGACAGGGACATGCACAAACGCGGTTTCAAGAGACTTGCAGAGCCAGTAACGGAAGTAAAGATGATAACATACAAAAGTAGACACCGGATTACCGGGAAATGCAAACACTAATTTCCCCGATTCGAAGCAGCCGAACAGAAGAGGCTTGCCGGGCTTCTGAGCCACCCTATGGAACACGGTATTTAAGCCAAGAGAAAGCAGCACTTCCGGGAGGAAATCAAACTTCCCCTTCGATACAGCGCCCGAGAACAGAAGAACGTCAAATCGTGTAATAAGAGCGTTGAGCCCTTCCGCCAGAATCAACTTATCGTCTGGAAAGTGAAATATTTCTGCATGAATTCCCTCCGTCTGTAGTGCTGACGCAATCATGTATACATTTGATTTCCGCACCTGGTATGGTTCAGGCACCGCTCCAACATCTACAAGCTCGTCGCCGGTAGAACAAACAGCCACAGTTGGAGTCTTTTTCACAA
>DALYUO010000021.1:0-210 GCA_031981225.1 Pararcticibacter sp. | reverse complement strand
CGTTATTTTTCCCTGTTGAAGCCAAAATGCCAATATGAGAGGCGTTAATCCTTAAGCCTTTCTCAATAAGTAAACTGCCAGCCTTGCTGTCTGTGCCTCTTAAATGAACGTTCTGCAGCTTTCTTACTTTATCTGCTTTAACGAGAGCCTGCCCTCCTTCAATAAGAACATCCTCGTAAGGTACAACGCCATCTGTGTTTTGGGGTAATA
>DALYUO010000020.1:35076-36327 GCA_031981225.1 Pararcticibacter sp. | reverse complement strand
GTATGCCGAAAAGCAGACAATTCACCCTGACGCGCGAGATACTCGAGGGGTTGTTGTTCCCAAATGGTGTCATCTCCATCGATATAGTCAATAACACTAGGTTCTAATACAAAAAACCCGCCGTTAATCCATGGCATATCAATACCATTCGGCTTTTCCTGGAAACGATTAACTTTAGTTTCTTGAGGAGCTAAGGTAAATGCGCCAAAGCGCCCGGGTTGCTGAACTGCAGTGAGTGTAGCTAAAGAGCCTTTCATTTTATGAAAGCTTATTAGTTCGTCTATGTTTAAATCACTTAACCCATCTCCGTAAGTCATGCAAAATGTTTCATCTCCGATATAATCCTTTACCCTCTTTAAACGACCTCCAGTCATAGTATTATACCCCGTATTGACCAGCGTAACAGTCCATGACTCTGTATGATTTCTATGCACCTGCATTTCATTATTCCGCATATTAAATGACACATCTGAGTTATGTAGAAAATAATTAGCAAAATACTCTTTAATAACATGCCCTTTATACCCACAGCAAATGATAAAATCATTGATGCCGTACGATGAATAAATTTTCATAATATGCCATAAAATAGGCTTCCCTCCAATTTCTACCATCGGCTTAGGACGAATACCACTTTCTTCGCTGATTCGGGTACCATAACCACCCGCAAGGATAACTGCTTTCATAATATTTATTTTGTTGTGAATACGGTTGTACGACTTTCTTAAAGCTATTAGATACCCCGTTGATGTATCTTGTAGTTTACCTGTAAATACTTTTTGGGTCCGTCGTTTTTGCCACTTTTAAGAAGGGCTTTAGCTGCAATTGCCGTAAGACTTTGCTTGTTGTTAAACAGAGCCAAGGGTAGGCAGGCAGTCAACAACAACCACTTCGGCCACAGTATAGGAGACCGAGCGCTAACGAACCGATTGAGATATTCGAACTTTCCTCTAATAGCCGACTTGATGCCCAGCCTATAATGCATGGCGCCTATCTGGCAATTGAAATAAGCGACGAGTTTGATATAATTATGTGAGTCAGATAACCTTTCTATCAGTTCTTCGTAAATCCTGATCTTTTGCAGAAATGTCTCTCCTTTGCGGCTGAGATAATTTGATGCCGCTCCTGGATGTAATCGAATCTGTATTAACGGTTCTGGTTGCACGCCCATGGAAAATTTACGGGCAGCCCTGCTCCAGAAATCGAAATCACCTGCAGATGGAAGAGTTTCATCAAAATATCCGGTTTCTT
>DALYUO010000020.1:33286-35066 GCA_031981225.1 Pararcticibacter sp. | reverse complement strand
CAGTCCTGAGACTCACATTCGACAAGTTCCCGGGAATATTACCAAAAGCAAAGAACCATATATCCGATTGTTCGGGTGATATTATGGGCGGTGCTATTCTATTTTCAAGTTTAACGGTGTAAGACTTAGATTTCGAATTGTGATTAAAAGCGGCAAAACCTAACTGAACCGGAGCTCTCTCCCAATAATTTACAATAGCTGTTAATGAGGCTTTACTGGCAAAGTAATCATCTGCACATAATATTTGACTAAGGGGTGCGCGCGCCTCATTGAACAGAAAATTGAGATTCCCCATAATACCAAGATTATTCTCCTGCTTAAAAATCCTGACTCTTGTATCGGTTAGAGTGTCAAGGTAAGCACGGGAGCCGTCAGACGATCCGTTGTCACTAACAAGAAGCTCCCAGTCAAGAAAATCCTGCATAAGAACTGAATCTATACACTCCTTTAAATAGGGTAGCCCGTTCCATACCGGAGTTAGAATGGAGATGGCAGGTTTTTTATTCATATAATAAATATTAAATCGCGGGAAGGTTCTAGACATTGCTAAAATAGCGTTGCTTATAAAAACTTTTTTCTTTCTTTGATAGGCTTACAGGGATGTCCTGCACAAACCATCCATTGAGGCATATCTTTGGTTACCACCGATCGTGCTCCTATCACGCAGCCTTCTCCAATAGTAATACCCGGATGAACAAAGGTATCGGCGGCAAGCCAGGCATACTCACCGATTATTATTGGAGAAGTAAGCAGCGGAAAACCTGGAAGATTATAATCATGAGTACCAGCTACCAGGTGTGATCCCTGCGATACAGTTGCTCTGCGACTGATCTGGATTCTTCCTTGTGAATAGAGTATTACTCCATTAGCAATGGCACATTCATCTCCTAATTCGAGATTCCATGGAGCCCATATTTTTGTCTTCGCATAAACGCGTACCCCTTTTCCAACCTTTGCACCAAAAACTCTTAGGATAAAAGCCCTCCACGCAAAACAAGGCCTGGGCGAATACCTAAAAAACAACGTAGCCGCTAATCCCCAAATCACTCTGTAGAGCCTGTTTGTTAGTGAAAAAGAGGGACCTGTAAAAGTGTCCTGATTATACATAACGTTTTAAACTTTAACTAATGTATTAATAGATGTTTGTATCGATTGAAATAACCTTTGTGCGGAATCTCCGACTGAGAAATTCTCTTTATAACAATTAAAAGCCTGTTGTGACATTAGTTCTTTTTCGGCGTTGGTTAAACTATCCCAGATTTCAAAAGCTTGAAAAATGCTATCTTCTGTATTTTCCAAAACCAACCCGCCTCCATATGAATGAACCTCCCTCCATATGTTTACCTTATTGGAGATCAACACTGGTTTACTGCATGCCAGGGCCTCAGCCAGAGCTATACCAAAGTTTTCCTGATGGCTGGGGAGCAAAAATGCTTCACACCCATAGAATGCTCCCCATTTAGCTTCACCTGTAAGCATGCCAGCAAAAATTATATTTCCGTTCGCCCCGTTTTCGTTGAGAGCCAAAGCCTGCATTTTTCTCCCGTAAGGTGTTTCAAGGCCTGGTCCTGCAATAACCAAATCCGGTAGAGTGCCGGCATTTCCAGCAATGGAAAGACAGAATTTTTTGTAGGATTTTATTAAAATATCGACGCCCTTTTTCTCATGAATACGACTTAAAAAAAGGAAATATTGTCGATTGCGAATAGCCGGGCACTTTTCCCAAAAAGCATCTTTCATGCTATTACTAAATAACGGGGGTGCTGCAATGCCATAACCT
>DALYUO010000020.1:26977-33276 GCA_031981225.1 Pararcticibacter sp. | reverse complement strand
TGTTTAGGGCTATAGGACATGAATGGCTCCCTAGCCAGAAGGAGTTCCTGCTGGCATGTAAATAGAACGCCATCAGCATCATTTACCACGTTGCTTTCAATCAACTTCCAGTAGACATTATTGCGTATGGCTTTTAGCTTTCGACCAGCGGCTATCTGAAAATATGGATCGAGCATACCATGTGGCATAATAAAGATTTGCGGTCTTCGCCCTTTCAGTTTCTGTGCTGCTTTCCATACTGCATAAGTATGAAACAACCAAAGGCCATGAACGATTACCACATCAAAGCGTTTCATATTTTGCGTCAGCCACGGTATAAGAGCGTGATTGTAGTTCCATGGGCCTTTACCAGCGCCTGGAGTATGAATAATAAATGGATCTGCACCTAAAAAGGGTGAGTCAAACTTATCCGAACTGACCACCTCATTATGAACACCCAGTTTTTCTAACTCAGGGATAGAGTTTCGTATTCCCTGGCAGGGTCCGCCATAGGCGGGATTCATCGTTGCAATAACCCTAAGTAAATTCATATTGTTATTTCCTGCAGCCATGGAGCATGCGGCTTTTTTATATGTCGTGAATTATTTAAATGACTTATTATTCTGGAAAAATAAATTGCCATTACATGGCCTGATACCTTTTCTTCATACAAGCTCCTTATTTTTAATCTTTCGGACACGCCAATCTTGCCAGCTGAAATCAGCTTTCTCAATTCCAGCGCGATCCCTTCTGACGAATATTCTTTTATAACTCTTCCCAGATCAGGATGATTTTTAATCAGCGTACTTACACCACAATATTTACTTACTAAAGCAGGTGTGCCAGCCATTAAACTTTCACTAACAACTGCCCCCCATCCGTCAAAGCGGCTTGGCAATACAAGCAAGTCGTATTCCGTCATCTTTTGGCAAATTTCTTCATTCGACAGGAATGGTAACATTCGGAGTTTCCCATTGAGACTGCTCTCTTCCATAATTTCTCTCGCGTCTGATGTGTTCAAAGAACTCACACAATAGAAATCAGCATTAAACTCAATTTCGTTTAGGCACTTAAAAGCATTGATGAGCAGGTCATAACCTTTTCGGAGAATCAGAGAACCCGCAAACATAATCTTAAAGGGACCAGGAGAAAAAGAACTGGGGTAGCAAACCTCTTTCTTCTCGACAGTATAAGCCCATGGAAATATTTTATTTTCACTATAACCCCAGGCTAAGTACTGTTGAACCGCCAAATCTCCAATGGCAAGAAGAAAGGAAACATGCTTCCCATACAGAATCCGGTTAATTGCTCCTTTTATCATCCTTAAACTCCCTTTAAATCCTGTATGATTTAGTGGTTCAGAAAGAATGCCTATGCGGCATTTCTTGAGGATAGCATATTTGAATGCTTTGTGAACTTTAGGAAAAGCGTTTATCCCAGAAAAAACATGTATGCTGCTTGTGTTGTTGTTTACATCAATGATTGCCTTCCAATTAAACGAGTCCTCAATCCTTAAAACAGTAACGCGTTCTAAAATTGGCTCTTTCCAGCCCATAGTTATACGGGCGCGCGAAAGTTTCTCGGTAACTATAAGAGTAACATCACAATCTGTTTCTTTTACTAAAGCGTTTAGAAAAGCTGATTGATGCATACTATTGGTATTTTGCCAAAAAAAAAATTGCATTTTTGAAAGTTTACAAAGCCCCAAGGGTGCAATAAGTAATTAGATTTCTATCTTTTTTCGGCTATTTCAGAATATAACCTATAATATCTTTCGGCTATTTTGTCCGGTGAAAATCTTCTTAAGTTTTTAAAGCCATTTTTCACCAATTGCTCCCGAAGGTTTGAATCTGAAATAATTTGTGACAGTGCGTGTTTAATTTCTGTAACGCTATAGGGATCGACAAGCAATGCTGCGTCTCCGGCGACTTCAGGCATAGAGGTTATATTGCTGGTAACAACGCATCGACCCACCGCGTTTCCTTCTAGAATCGGGACGCCGAAACCTTCGTATTCAGAAGCGAAGAAAACAATATCGCATTTCACATAACAATTATATATTTCTTCTGTAGTTAATCTTTGATACCACTCATAGGAAATATTTCGCTCCTTTAAGAGGGCTTCGAGCCGGGCATCTTTTTTCCTGACTAAAATCAGACTGCAATTTAAACCTGATATTGATTCAATCAGACGATAAATATTCTTGTTTAAGCCACCCCCAATCTGGAGAATTTTTGGGCACTGAGTGTTAAATGCCTTCAACGAAGGCTTAAAGCTTGGCGCGGGATTATAGATTACCGAAATCTTATCTGGGGAGACCGAGGTATATTGGATTATCTTTTGTTTTGTAAATTCGGTAGTTGTGGTAATCGCACGTACATGTGCAGCAGGAAGCTGAATCCAAAACAATTTAAATAGTCTTTTTTTTAAACCCGTTAATGTACGCTCGTAGTGTCCAACGTCATGAATTGTTAGTATTGTCCGTCGACCTTTTAGCGCTAACGCTAAAAAATGGGCATCGCCAGTAATATGATTAACATCTCCCTGAAATTTCCACGCATCCAATAAGGAGTATAGCCTATGCCACTTTTTTGTACAGTAGTAGTCCATAAAGGAAATCTTGCCTTTCATTGCCGCCTTTATTATATTAAACACGCCTTCGATACTAAAGCCGAAGGGTAACTTGGGCCGATAGAAATATGTTACTTTCATTATTTTATGAGTACGTTTTGTTAGCGGATTAGTTATAACCAGTAACTCTTATGTCAAATTGATTTTTTTAAAAATACTCCGACAGATATCTTCGTTACCTACGCCGATAGACCTTACTTTTTGCATCCCAGCCAAACGAATCTTTTCACGCTGTAAATCATTTGATAGAAGGCCCTTACAAACCTGTGCACACTCCTGAGAGTCAGACCAAAAAGCAGCTTCAACCCCCTCCTTGTACATTTCAAGATGCTCCGAAGTTCGCTCTGCACAGAGTAAACCACCTGCATATGGTATTTCTAACGAGCGTGTAGTGTGCTGATCACGATTACCCTTAGACAAAAACCCTAAACAGATTTTTGCACCCTGAATGGCGCCAACATAATCTCTTCCACCCAAAGCGCCTCCCCGATGAGCTGTATGGAGAATATTCCAGTATGGAGATTTCTTCCAGCGATCACCCCAAATACTAACGGGCACTCCGAGCCTGATTAATTGCACCAGGAATTCATCTCTTTTTTCGTATCGCATCCATGTACCAATAAAGGCGACATCAGACCTTAAGTTTGCTGGAATTTCCTCTATATTACCATATGGCATGTGTGCCGCTTCATCGTAACTCATAGTTACACGCGTTACTGACGATGCTCCCAATCCAAAACATTCTTCTGCTGTTTTATCTCTAACTACGACTATATGATCATAAAGCGGCAAAGCACGAAGCAATGACTCAAATCTTCCTTTGTCTCTTTTTCCAGTAGGGTCGTCTATGTTATAGAGGAGTACCGGACATTTCAAACTTTTAAGGAGCTGCAAACTGCCTGTTCCAAATAACTCGCCGTTGTCTACCCATATCAATTCATAGATGTGTCCGGCACTGAGTATACGTTGCAACCATTTCTCTACTTTGGACTGCAGCAAAAAGTAGCCGGTACGGTAGTGCAAATGTCGAAATACCATCCCCTGATCGCCCAATACAGCTTTATAAGGATCATGTATCGTTACTGAATGTCCTAACCGCTGAAGGGCATTGGCTCGATGTGCAGATGTTGAAGAAGGCTTATCGTGCCCAATGTACAGTATGTTAGCCATTAACTAAGGGTTTTGGGGTTAAAAAAGTGAGCTATGGGATCTAATAGGTTACTTATCATCTTTGTGACGTAGAACAAAACGAAGTATAATACAATCATCTGGAGCCACCCCCGTAATAAAAACTGTATGACATTTGCGACACTTTCAGCAGGAAGAAATTGAAAGGTTGAGGTCAAATTCAATAATGCGCAGAGACTGAAACGTCGCTGAACGCTATTCATCTGAACCGACGGAAGTACTGAAACATAATTTTTAACGTGTAGTAGGTCGATTAAAAAGTATGCAGGAAACATTGCTATTCCAAGTATCAGTAAATACCACCAGCCAAAAGCAGCCATTCCTGTCCCTGAAAAATTGCCCGAAACATATGACCCAAGCAGAACCGGGCTCTTACTTACCTGATATCGAAGGTAATCGCCAAAAGACATTTCCACCACTTCGTTCTTGTCAAAATTGGGTTTGAGTACGTTGAGCAACGGTTGAGGAAAGATAGCCCATATACGATTTATGGTAAAGTCCCTCATATTATAATTATCATCTTCAATTTGAGAAGCCAACGAGATGCTGATGTCGTTAAATTTAATGTTGCAAAAACGCGCCAGAAAAATATTATCGAGGTAACTTTCATCCCAATCAGTTTTCCTGGTTTTTGTATTTAGCAAATACTGTTCAATAGCCTTTTTATCTTTATAAGCCTCTAATGTGAGACCCACGAGTTCTGACTTAGGAATATCGTCACGCTGATAACGAACTAAAACCATAGCAGTTCCGAGGTCGGAAAAGGGGCCGGTAAGAAGCCAAATGCCAAAAAACAGAATTACAGCGTTTCTTAGAGTAAACAAACGAGTTTTGATGATGCCCAACATTAGGCCTAAACCAAAGGCAAACCCTAAAGACGTAAAACCAACCATGAAAGCGCCCCTGCTATTGCGACCAATGCTTATAATAAAGAGAATGACTGTAAAAATGAGGAGTTTAACAGCCAAAGATCTGCCAGGCATCTTTTTCTTACCATATAATTTCCCAAAGGGAATAAAAAACGGTGCATAGGTAAAAGATATAAACCCCTCAATTATTTTACCTCCTATGCCTACTTCCGTATTGCCTCCGGCTTTCAAAATAAACGAAGAACAAAACATGGCAACTAAACCCAATATCCCCATTAACCATATCTGCATATCAGAGGGCGCTTCGAAAAAATGAAGATTTTTTAGAAGCGCGGGCCCCCTTGAAGGCGTCGAAGCAGTTTTATAGCACGCTCTACGGTAAATTGCATGTACCAAAACAAGCACCAGAAGAGACAGCATCGAATGTGTAAAAACCTGCTGAGGCATCTCTAAATTATTGATCAGCGCCTTCCCTTCTATAGTAGTAAAGACGAGAGGAAAATAGAATTGAGTACATGTAAAACCAATAATCAAAAAGGACGAGAGGGGATGATTTTTCAGTACTTTAGGATTAAGAAAGATGAGTGAATTTAAAAGCCAGGCCATAACAACATAACTTATACATGTAAAATTACTTAGACCAGGAAAAAAAACACATTGCAGAACTACCATTAGTCCCAGAACTGCCCAGGAACATGGCACGAGATTAAGCAAAAAAGAACTACTTTCTTTTCTGACTGCATAGTAATTCGCCATTGCGGCATAACTTCTATTGATAGAGATTGTCGTAGATAACATTAAAGATATTTTTACAGTTCGTGTATCAACTTAGAGAATTCGGCGCCATAGTTATCCCATCCACCTATAAGTTTAACTCGTTGCATTGCAGCTGCTGACATTCCCTGCCGTAATAGCTCGTCGTCTGCCAACTGCTGGAGACAATCAGCTATAGATAGCGGAGAACGTACCGGAACGACAAAACCTTCTTTGCCGTCGGTAAACAGATCCTCTGATCCGGTATGGCTGGTCGCTATAACCGGGCATCCGCAGGACATCGCTTCCCCCTGTACCATCGCAAGTCCTTCCTCGAGGCTTGGCAGCACAAAGGCATGTGCCGAGCTATAGATTTCTGGTAATTTGGAATTATGCACAAGGCCTTTAAAATACACATTATCAAGATTATAGCGGTGTAGCACTTTTTTCATTTCAGGTTGCAGCGCCCCTATCACATGTAACTCTTTCCGGGGATGTTTTAGAGCATTAAACGCTTCTATCAGATATAAAAATCCTTTTCGGAATGTTACCCCTCCCACCCAAAGAACCCGAAAAGTGTCTTTAAGAGGATCAGCCACTTTCTGGAAACGATCAAGCCTGGCTCCATAGGGAACTTTACAGAGCTTAGCGGCCGGCACGCCTTTTTCCAAAAATGTTCTTTTAACAAATTCTGAGGGAACAGTAATCTTGTCAGACCTCTCATATTCTTTTTCTTCTTTTTCTATAATGCGTTGATCTATTCCGTTAAATTTCAGTCCCCACCGTTCATATTCCTCCTTTAGAATCTCATCCTGAAAACGAATGTGTGATGACCCCCGGTCGCAAATGTATTTTCCTCCTTCCCGTTGTGCTGCTGTC
>DALYUO010000020.1:22889-26967 GCA_031981225.1 Pararcticibacter sp. | reverse complement strand
ACCACGGTAGTAGCTTGTTTAATATTTGATGCCACGTACCGGTCCAGGGTTTCACAACCTAACCATGCCATTTCTCTTCCTAACCATTTCCAGTTCCCTAATCCAAACCTGTTTCTCGCCATGAAAGGAGCATGTATCCAAGGAAATACCCGTATTTTTTTTATTGGTATTCCAGTCTCATCACGAAGCTTAAAACGAGGATAACCAGTATAAATGCTATTAAGCAATCCGTGTTTCTCCATTTGTCTCGCCAAATGAAAATGGTGAAAGCGTCCTATAGATATTTGAGTGACGTTCATAATTTAAAGTGGGGAATCAGAAACTAAATCAGATGGCTTTAATATTGGGATTCACAAATTTTCCGACCATGTTTGCAATGGGTCGAACACGCTTCTTCTCAAACAGCGCAGCTGGGAGGCAAGCTATTAATTGAATTCCTTTGGGCCAGTCAATAGCCGACCGTGTTTTTAAGAATGTTATCAAGTAGGCAAACTTTCCGTTTAAAGCAGCTTTGATGCCTATTCTGTAATGTATTGAACAAATGCCCAGATTAAAATGCGCAATCAGCTCCTTACGGCTAATGATGGGCGATAGCTCGTCTATTAACTTTTCATAAACAGCAATATGTTGTTTGTATAGCTCGCCATTCCTGTTAAGAAACACAGAAGCGACGCCTTCATGCCGTCTGACAAATATCACCATTTCCTTCTGCACTCCCATTGATACTGTTCTGGCTGCTCTAGCCCAGAACTCAAAGTCGCCAGCATAAGGGAGATCAGGTTTGAACCATCCGCATTTCTCAACAATTTCTGTTCGCAGACTTACGTTTGACAAATTGCCCGGAATATTTCCAAAAATGTAAAACCATAAATCAGCTTCACCAAACGGCACGACTGAAGGTAGAATCTTCCTTTCTAGCATCACCGTTTCACTAGTAGTAGCTTCTTCATGATTAAATCTTACGAATCCGACTTCGGGTTTTACTTTTTGCCAATAATCCAGTATTGTGGTTAATCCGCTATCGCTAATCAAGTAGTCG
The DNA here is from genome assembly GCA_031981225.1 of Pararcticibacter sp. Lineage (GTDB taxonomy): Bacteria > Bacteroidota > Bacteroidia > Sphingobacteriales > Sphingobacteriaceae > Arcticibacter. Next base: position 25,928 of record DALYUO010000020.1, on the reverse strand, counting down.
TCCTGACATAGAATCTGACTAATGGGCGCTTTCGCCTGTTTAAAAATAAAATTCAGGTTGCCGAAAATACCAAGATTTTTCTCTTGCTTAAAAAGTCGAATCCGAGAGTCCGTAATCGATTCTAAATACTCTCTTGATCCATCAGTCGATCCGTCATCGCTTATTAACATTTCCCAGTTTCGAAAATCTTGTGTTAATACTGATTCTACGCATTCCTTTAAATAAGGAAGTCCGTTCCACACAGGAGTTATAATAGATATTTGAGGCGCCATAATATGATATTATTTAACAGGTTCTTAAGCCCAAATTTTTCCTAAAAGAGGCCAGCTGCTAACCATGTCCTTTGTTCGTTTTCTGGTAAAATTAGGCAGAGACAGCCAGTACCTTGTAAGGTTTAAATACATTAAAAGCAGCGCCGCCGCTAGAACTATGAACTTACCGGCGGGAAATATAATGAGAGCTCCCATAGATGCCGCTGAAATCCATACCGATGTATTTGCAATTGAGGACGATTGCCGTGGCCAGACTAGTTCATGATCTTTAAGCCAGGCGCTGGCAGATATTTTGTAAGCTTTAGCTACAACTATTTCGGCAGCAAGCAATGCGGCTCCCGCTCCCCTTATCCCCATTATTGGAACTAAGGTAAACATGCCTCCAATTACAATTATTGCCGCTATTGCCGATAGCAGTAATTGAGTTTTAAGTAAGTTGTTTCCTGTTACAATCGAAATAGCCGGCTGTGCTATAGCATAAACTAACACACTCAAAGATAGAATAGCAAAAAGAAAAGGATCAAAGACCACTTTGCCGTTTGTCCAGATAGAAAACAGAGGCTGGATGAATGCTTGCAGCAATACGACTGCTGGTGCCATAATGGCTATAACAATGACCCAAATGGTTCCAAAGGCCGTTTCACTCCGTTCCTGATCTCTATGACGCAAAAACTTCATAAGCTCAGGCATAAGAGGGTTAGTAATGGTATGAAGTCCCTGCATGGCAAAATTAGCACCAGTGCGGATGGTAGAAAAAGTAACTAAACCGACACTACCAGTCAAAGGCGCAAGGATTATCCGAACTCCTCCTACGCGAAGATTCTCCAATAGGTTCCTGCCCGACACGCCAAGGGATTTCAGAAAATTTCGCCATCCAATTCTAAATGAAGTCTTTTTAAAAAAAAGATCTTCTTTTTGCAACAGATGAAATATATCTGTAAACAATAGAGAATTAACTATTATTGTAGCGACCGCTAATGTAATACCAACCGTCAGGAGACTCGCTCCCATTACTACGGCAACAGCTGGAGCAATTGCTTTAACAGATATAATAAGTACCCCCCACCATGAAAGCCTTGGATAATAATCAAACGCGGTTAGAACACGTGTGAATATCCCTCCAATACTTCCTGATAATAACCAGGCTATACAGTTTATAAAAAGAACAGCACCTGCCTGCTCGATAAGGTCATTGCCGAGGTGAGCTGCATTGTCTAATAAGACCTTAAATAACCCTGTGTAAACCAAACCTCCAACGACTAAAACCTGAATCAGCCCAACAACCAAAGCGACTTCAATTCCAGACCATAGATACAAACCAATTACCTTTCGCTTTGACTTTCCCAGACGTAAAAACTCGTATCCAAGATAATCTTGATGTCCTGAATCTACAGTAGATAGAAGGGTTATCAAAGCCTGTAAAGTAATCCACACTCCATATGTGTCTACATCCCAAAAGGACAGGTATATAGGTACCAGTATTATCTGAGATATTATATTAATGAGAATTTGAGACCAGGAAGCGGCCGTTGCCGAAATCAGACGTTTGGTAATACTCATGTCAAATGTCAACTTGTAGATTTAAGGGAACAAAAGCATCGCGCTGATTATCATCGTCACGTCCAGCAATCTTGCTAAACTGAGATATCTGCCGTATAAGCTGCAGAGCCCGTTTTTTGCTGCTGTTTTCCTTAGCCCATTCTATACTGTTAGACTGAAGCGTTATATACTCCAATGCACTCAAAGATTTTATTTTTTCAGTCAGGTCGTCAAAACAACAGTACGAGATACAGTTAACGCCGTCAACCAAACCGTGAGGAGCACAGCTTGCAGGTTTTTCATGGAGGTCTCTAAAACAAATCACAGCTCCATTTGCAGCGATTTCGTAATGACGCAAGCAATCCCATCCCCCTCGCTTAGTTGTAATTCCGAATCGTGATTCCCTAAGGTCATTGTAGTACTCTTCTTCAGACTGAAATGCATAAGAAGTATTAGCACCTTCAATCTTCTCTGCGACCTCTTGATCGACGATGTGCTTTGGAAAATCCTTTTTCTTCAAAGGAATAAAATCGATAATTTTCTCTTCGGGAATACTAAAAGAGATTTTCCTAAGATTTTTGGGTTGCGGGAATTTCCTTATTATAAATGAAGGGAAAGTTCTCATCCAAAAATAAAAATGAGTATCAGGTGTCCACTCGCGCTTAAAATAAAGAAAAGGACGGTGGGCGTATGGCAATAACCAGTAATACGGCCTCCGCCACCATCGCCCTCTTGCAGGGTACGGCTGAGTTGTGTCTAGTCCGTCTATAATAATCGTGTTATTTCGTTTAAGCCATGGTCGAAAGTGTACAAACCATCCAAATTGTCGTTGTATATCACTAAAAACAATTAGGTCGTAATGATTATTCAGAAGCTTATAGTCGATATTGAACCGATCAATTATCAGGTCTTCAAGTAGTCCCGAATATAGAGTAAAACCATGGCCCCGTACCTGCTGCATAATTTCCGGGGGGCAGTTCTTGTATAGAACTTCACATTTCGGAAAATCAATACAATCTTTACCGTAAAGTGTTCTAAGACCTACTAGTATCGAGTCACTTAAGTAGTCTTCTATCGGCGAAGTAAAAAACAGGATTTTCACTATTATGATATTTTCGTTATAAAACTGTTCGGTCTAAATTTGTTATAACCGTTTAGAGAAATTGTTGAAAATGGAGTATAGTAAAGAGTGATTGGGAGACTTATCTGAATAGTAGCCATAATCGAT
>DALYUO010000020.1:15450-22879 GCA_031981225.1 Pararcticibacter sp. | reverse complement strand
AAATATAAGCTTCATATTAGGAAGCTTCTTGCTTTTAAAAACTTCTTCAATGAACTCTAATTCGGATTTTGGAGTAAAATTATGACGTACCACAAAAAGACTAATATCACATAATGGCGCAACAACCATTGCATCAGTTACCAGATGTAGCGGTGGCGAATCAATAATAATATTATCATACTCGAAACGGAGATCATCAATAAGGTCTGCCATTTCCTTATTCCCCAACAATTCTGAGGGATTATCGGGGGTCGAACCGGCAGACATCACATACAGGTTCGGATGAATACCGGAAGGTCGTGTAATTTCATCTTTTGTAGCTCTGCCAGAAAGCAAATCACTAAGGCCCGGCTGCTGTTGCGTTAGATTAAATATTTTACTAATTTTTGGCTTACGCAGATCTAATTCTAATATAATTGTCTTTCTGCCTGACATTGCAACTGAAGCAGCAATATTAGTTGACACAAAGCTCTTCCCTTCGCCTGCGATACTAGAAGTGAACAATGTCACTTTACCTTTTTCTTTATGGTTGTAGGTCTGTAATAGATTTGTTCGGAGAGCCCTAAATTGCTCGCCGATAGCATAAGCGTTTCCACTCAATACAACTAACGGCATTTTCTCTGCTTGCTGGCTTAATTCGCATATAACCGGGACCGACGTTTTAGCCTCAATCTCCTTCCTGCTTAATATTCTGTTTCTGAGCACATCTCTGCTATAGATAAGTCCCGCAGGCAACAGAGTTCCGAACAGCAAAGCCATTGCAATAGGGAAACCTTTTTCTGATTGAGGCTCTTCATAGTATGCCTCTTCCACCGTCCTTGCATCTGTTAAAGTAGAAGCATAACTTAGCGCTACTTCCTCACGTTTTTGAAGCAGATAGATGTACAGGCTTTCTTTTATCCCCTGTTGCCTTTTAATACTTACATATTGTCTTTCCTGCCCTGGAATATTCTTAATTGAGTTCTCTAGCCGGGAATTGTTACCCGCAAGCTGTCTCCGGGTTGCAAGTAAAGAATTCTTAATACCGCCTATATTTTCTTTAATAGCCGCTTTCGTGCTTTTTATTTGTTTATTGATAGGAACGAAAATCGGGTTTTCTTCTGGAGTAATAGCAAGAAGCTTCTCCCGCTGCAATTGCAATCTTGTTAACTGGTCTACTAAGCTTATCAAACCTGGATCTGTTATACCTATTGTAGCCGGCGTGTTTTCGGAACCACTTGATGACTTTACATAGTTTTCAATTCCCTCTATAACGTTGAGTTGGACATTTACTTCATTTAATTGAGAATCGTTAGATTGAACATTTTCAAGATAAAACTGAGATTGAGATGAAATATCGGTAAGCCCGATACTGCTTTTATATCCTTCGACATTTTTTTCCACATCGGTAAGCTCACCAGTGAGACTTGCCAATCGCTCATCAATGAATTTCAGGGTACTTTCTGTCTCTTTGTTCTTATCAGATATATTATAATTTTTATAAGCGGCGATGAGATGATTCAATACATCTCTGCCCCTTTGCGGCGCTTCATCATCTATCGCTAATTCTACAATAGGAGCAGTTTTATTTAGTACAGATACGATATTATTCTGATAGTTCGTTACCGCTTTTTCGGGATTTTGTAAACTTATAGTAATTGTTTTATCAATGTACTGGTTTAGGTTACTAGCTGGATTAAGTTTCCAGGTACCAAAATCGCTGGTCAATGTGTTTTTAAAAGAAGCAGTTAGGATTTCACCATTTGCTTTAGTAATTGTAAATCTGTCAGCACTGTTAATAGTAATCTCGTAAGTCCTTGGAGTAATATTACCAGAAGGTTTTAACAGAACAAAGCTTAAAGGAGAGTCCTTATAGAGATCAATGGATCTATATCCCGCAGATTCACTATATGTTATCCATAACTGAAGTTCGTTCACAACTTGTCTTATTAATGGTCTTGACTTTAGGACCTCTATTTCATTTTCTATCAATTTAGGAGAGGATGTCAGATCCAGCTCCTGGAGCAGCGCTTTTTCGGGCGTCGCTTTTTTCTCGTCTTTAATAGATAGCTTAGCCTTAACGTGATATACAGGCTTTGTTTGTCCTATATAGAACCAAGCTATCGCTAAAGCAAGGAATATACTTATAGCAAAAAGTGGCCAGTGATAGCTGTACTTCTTTAAAATTTGTATCAAATCCCTTGGTTTCTCGTCTTCGCTAATCTGCGCATACGGAGTAAAGACAAATTGTTCGTTATTCATGGTAAAAGTTTTTAGCGTGTGAGGATAATAGCGATAATTGAAGCGGCTGACAACAGTAGACTAAAAGTTCGGTATGAGTTATCCACGGTTGCAAATTTGGTTTTGTCGGGTTGGATATAAAGTACATCGTTTGTCCGTAAATAGTAGTAGGGCGATTTGAAAAGATTTGCATTGGTTAAGTCAAGTGGTATATATTCTCGTTTACCATCTATTTCACGAATTAGTAACACATTCTTGCGTTTTGCTGTGATATTTAGATCTCCTGCCATACTTAAAGCTTCAGTGACAGTGATCCGTTCATTTGGCACCGGATAAACATTTGGTTTAGCAACATCCCCCAAAACCGCCACTTTAAAGTTCAAAACGCTGACATTCACCGAGGGCTCTTTTAAATACGGTAAAAGCTTTTGCTGTATCCTGTCGCTCGCAACAGGTGTAGTAAGCCCAGCTACTTTTACTTTACCTATAATGGGAAGCTTAATATCGCCTTGTTGATCCACAAGGTAGCCGTTCGCCTGATGACTAGTATCATTATAAGCTTGAGGGTTTAAACTGCTAACAGTTACTCTTAAGATGTCTGAAGACTGAATGGTCAGAGGAGAAAAATTCTGGATGTCTTCTCTGCTGCTAACCGACTTGTTTAGATTCTGGAAATAAGGAATGTTTTTATACGAGCTACAGGAATTGAATATCAATATCGCTGCAACAAAAACCAGAAGAGAAAAATGTTTAGTTGTATTCATACAGTTTTAGTTAATATTATTAGACAGGAAAGAGCTTCGCCACTCCACTTACAGCAGCTATATTCCAAATGAAATCAGGAGAATGATTTTCTATTTATTTTAAGTACCCCCAAAAAACTTTGCCTTTCAGCAGAGATTTTTTGCTAAAGTACTGGTAGAAATACATATAGAAAAGGGTCTGTAATGGTTGGGGCGCAAATTGTGAAGTAGTGTGAAATACTGGGAAGGGATTGGTTTTTGAAAATTGGAAGTAAATAATTCGATCAGCTGTTTCTACAAGAGCTTTCATTAAAAAAAGCCGGAAGAGAATAATCTCACTTTCAGGTGAAACATCACCTGAATTTCACATATCGTCGATCATTTTCCCACTTTTTTACATTGTATTATACATAATCACACATCGGAATGAATCTGGTATAATATTTTCTACTTTCGATATACAAATAATTACGCTCTCTATGTTTAAAATTGCTATACCTGAAAAAAAATCAGAGTGGATGGTTGTCTACACACGCTCGAACTATGAAAAAAAAGTAGACCAGCTATTAAAGCTGCAAAACATTGAAAGTTTTTGCCCAACGATTAAAACAAAAAGAAAGTGGGCAGACAGATTAAAAATGGTAGAGGTTCCTCTTTTCAATTCTTATGTATTTGTAAGAGCCACTGAACGGGAGCAATTGCAGGTACTTCAGACTCAAGGCGTAAGCCATTATATTTTTCATGGGGGGAAGCCCGCAGTGGTACCTGTTGACGACATTGAAAGAGTTCGATTATTGGTTAATCTTTATACAGATGTTGAGTCTGTTAGTATGAGAGCACTAAATATTGGCGACAAAATAAAGGTCAAAGATGGCATTCTTTTTGACTGCCAGGGTGAGATTGTCGGGATACATGGAAAATCTGTTCTGATCGTATTAAAACAACTTGATTGTGCGTTGATCGCGAAAGTAAAGTTGGATCATGACCAGATACTTTTAACAAACTCACTAAACAACAAAATATCTTTTGAAAAATCCTCTTCGGGAATCCGGAGTAAAGTTAAAGTATGCTGATTTCTTATGAATGTACATCATGGACAAATAATTGAACGTGTAATAAGACGAAATGGTTATAGCATCAGCGAACTTGCACGCCTGACGAAAGTTAACAGGCGATCGGTTTATAACTGGTTCAATCAAAAGCATTTAAAGGCTGAAATTGTCTATAGAATAGGCATAGTGCTTAACTATGACTTTTCAGAGGAATTCCCGGAACTATTTCCAAAGCAACCAACAAGCGATATGGTTCTCCCGGCACAGCTGGCAGAGAACCAAACCAGGCTTCCCTTACAGCAGTCAGAACAGTGTATCTGGAAAGACAAATATATAGACCTCCTGGAACGGTACAATAAACTACTTTTAAACTGTATTGAAAATAACCCTAAAGCTATCAACGGCAAGGCTATAGCAGAGAAGGTCCTCTCATAAGAGATGATACAAACCTTACTTTTATTTAATGCTGATTCAAGACAGGTGAAGTGAAGTTCTTTAACAGAAACCCTACCTCACGCAAAAATTTCAGTTGGGGTCTTAATTCGTCTATCGTAGTGCCAGGTGTCGCACCGTCTATCAAGCTATCCGAGATGATCTGGACCATTGTTTCAAATCCATTATCTTCAACAGACATAAACTGCTCACACTGCTTTAAAAAGGCTTCAAATTCTTTTATATTAACAATATATGGATCTCCATTTATTGAAATAATATGCTGTGCGTCCTTGATTGTTTCAATTACCATCTATTTAGTTATATCGTGGGGAGTAAGGGCTTTAATTCGTCATTCAACTGTGTGGAGCAATTATACGCAAAAGTATATCCTAGCCGTTAAATATGCAATTGCAATGCAGTAAAAATACGTAGTAATCTTATTGTATTATTAATTCTTATCCCAATTATACTTATCCTATTCTTACGCTTCATCTTTTGCAAGGTTACAATAATATTTATTCTTTCCCTTAACCAGATGGAGTACAATTTCATTGATCACCTCTGATTATTAAATCGCCATAAACGTAAAAAAGCGGGGAATTACATATACTAAACGGGGTAATAAATCTACTTTATGTCGCTTGTTCTCATTTTTAATCATTTTCCAGGTACACACTCCGTGTAACAATATATATCAATATCGAAATATCAACAAGCACTATTGCCCCAATCAATCAGACGCAATTTAGGTTCACACAATAAATTTATACTTTTTGAAAAGACCAATCCGACCAATCCGACGACAATTTTATTTAAAGAAGGAGATCTTTATTCCTCAAAGGATAATTATTCAACGCCTTTGCAGCGGATCCGCTTTGCACAAAAGCCGAGAGTGCATTCAGATGACGCTGATGATGAAGGTCGGTGCCACAAAGATCTATTAAGCCGTCATTCAGGAGGTTGACCGCTATCTGCCTTACCGCTTTACCGTAATAGCCGGAAAGAGAGAGCATATTTAATTGAAACAGACATCCTCTCTCATGAAGTTTCTGATATTGCTGGTAATTCTTGTGATAGTAAATATACCGCTCAGGATGAGCCAAAACAGGTTGATATCCTTTTATATTGAGATCGAAAATATACTTTTCTATATTACGGGTTTCTACCTGATAAGACATTTCAACCAGGACCAGGTTCCCCGAAAGGCAAAGGAGGTTTCCTTCTCTCATGAGAGCATCGAAATCGGGATCGAGCATATATTCAGCCGCTGCCGACACTTCTACCGGAATCTTGCGCCGCTTCAGTTCATTCCGCAGTGTCTGCAGAGCGGTATTTATAGTGTCCGAATTATTCGGATAGATTTCCATAAAGACATGAGGCGTACAAATGAATTTTTCTAAGCCCAGTTCATATAAGCTCTTAATATATCCTGCAGAGGTAGCCGCATCAGGAGATCCATCGTCTATACCGGGGACCAGATGCGAATGCATGTCTACCCCCATCCATTCAAGAGTCTTTGTTACTGGTTTCCGCGAAAAGAATGAGAACATAATAAGATCTGGAAGATGAAATACTCCGTTTTGAAGGTGTTGAATTGAATATTTTGAACTGCTGCTTTTTCCATTAATTCGCAAAATCTATCCACGTATACCAACATTAACCGTCGGAGGGATAAAATGTTTCTTAAACGCGTTTGCGAAGCAAATATACTAGTTTATGACGTAAAATGGCTTTAGTATCCTTTAGATAATTAAAGAATACTAAAGCCAGGCTAATTAAAACATTAAAGAGTGGGTGAGGCGATTGCAATAAAGGCTACACCAAAGCCACAGAGCACTAAAGCTCGTCGACTTCTCTTAACTCCTCTTCATCGGATAGCACACCGTTCTTAGTTACCAGTAATGTACCCTGCATATATTTCTCGTTATGTTGCGTAGCGTCCAAGCCAAGCTCTTCTTCTTCTACAGATACACGGATCGGCTGAATCAGATTAATGAGCTTAAATATCACAAAAGAAACAGTAAAACTATACGTTACAGCTATAGTCATAGCTTTTAACTGAGTAAAGAAGAACTCAGGATTACCATAAAACCAGCCGTCGGCACCTGCGCCATTCACTGACTTAGTCGCAAAAATCCCGGTCAACAACATACCAACCATACCTCCTAATCCATGACAGGCAAATACATCAAGTGTATCATCGATCTTTGAGTTGGTAATTTTGTGCGCTACTACGTTAGAGATTATAGCAGCAATAAAGCCGATAAAGATACTTTGAGGAATCGCTACAAAACCTGCAGCCGGTGTAATTGCAACCAACCCTACTACAGCGCCAATACAAAACCCCAGCACAGAAGGCTTTTTTCCGCGGATTACATCAAAGAACATCCATGCTAACCCAGCAGCTCCTGCAGCTGTATTAGTGGTCGCAAATGCCGAAACCGCCAGTGCGTTAGCACCTAAAGCCGAACCCGCGTTAAATCCAAACCAGCCGAACCATAATAAGCCTGTACCGATAAGCACATATGGAATGTTTGCAGGCGGAACCTCCTTCTTTTCGATATGCGCCTTCCGTTGTTTTAATACAAGAGCTCCTGCTAAAGCAGCGCATCCTGCCGAAATGTGAACTACAGTTCCTCCGGCAAAATCAAGCGCACCCATTTTGAAAAGAAATCCATTCGGATGCCAGCTCCAATGTGCCAGTGGCGCGTACACAAACAAACAAAATAGAGCAATAAAAGTAATATAAGACGTGAAGCGAATTCTACCCGCAACGGCGCCAACAACTAAACCAGGCGTAATAATCGCAAACATCAGCTGAAAAACAGAAAACAATGTAAAAGGTATAGTTGGAGCACCGGGCCATGGCGCACCCGAATTAACACCTTTAAAGAACAGATAGCTGGATGGGTTACCGATAATCCCGCCAATTGAATCGCCAAAAGCCAGGCTAAAACCTACTACTATCCAGAGCACGGT
>DALYUO010000020.1:10248-15440 GCA_031981225.1 Pararcticibacter sp. | reverse complement strand
ATCCCCGCCGCTACAACACTTTTAATCATTGTAGAAAGTACGTTTTTACGATGCACCATCCCACCATAAAAGAAAGCCAAACCAGGTGTCATCAGAAACACAAGAGCAGTGGAGACAAGTACCCATGCAATGTCAGCTCCATTATAAATTTTACCTCCATCGTCGAAATGTGGCAGAGAAGGAACAAAAATAGAAACACAGGCCGCCAACAGGAGCAGCAGGAATGGCACTGTTTGTTTTACTACACTTTTACTCATTTTAGTATTATTTTTAGATTTAAATGTCGTTAATACAAAACTAAGCAGTTTTATTTATAAAAAACAGAATAAAAATAGAAAACATTTACATTTTATAAAAAAAACAAACCAAAACCACGATAAAAATATACATTATCAATAAAACATAAAGATAAAATGATACTAACAAACAAAAAAAGAGGGCGTTTATAAAAAACAACCCTCTCAACAACACTAAATCTAATTTAGTATTTCATTTATTCATAAAAAGAGCGCACATTAGATCAAAAAGCATACACTGCCGCAATAGAAAATTGCGCCGCCGACTTGGTCATATCTACCCCATTCTTCTTATAGAACATATCAACAGAACCATTATCAAATCTAACTTCAGGAATCACAGTAAGAGGCCCGGCCTTTACATTACCCGAAAAGGTTAATGCCAGGACTGATTCATCGGCAACAGGACCGAAAACGAGTGACTCATTCTTCTTTGACTTAAAATACTCCCCTCTTACACCAAGTGAAACAACGGGAGAAAAAGCATTTTGCAGATACAACGCTCCCCCACTAAAGCCACCAGCATCGCTCGGCCTGCTCATATCCGCAACATTCAATCCCAGCTTAAAAGACTCCGTAAGCTGATAAGAAGTAGTTAAGTCAATTTCAGTTCCAGACGGATAACCCGTGATAAAATTAATATATGCATTCCATCCCTCCACCGGAGATAAAAATAACTGGGCACCAAAATCAGACACACCATTAAAGTCTTGATAAACATTCCAGTCGTTAAACAACCCAACCATCAGTCCCACTTTATCAGAGAAGGCATAATTTGCCTTTATTCCAGCATTCTGAAAGGGACCATTAGAAAATAGATAAGACGTCGAGTAATTGAAGTTACCTACAGGCGAAATCACCTCATAACCAACAAAAGTTCCCATATACCCTGCCGTCATAGAAAACTTATCAGTGAACTGATAACTAGCATACAAATTCTGTATATGAAAGCTATTATAACCGTTTCCCTCTTCGTAAGTATTGTCAGAATTGGGAAGAGACTGATACTGGCCTCTTGGACCAAAAGACACCTCACCTACAAACGAAGCCTTTCCTGAAGATTTCTTTAACGCTAAATCAATCATCCCCAACGAAAGAGAATTATTCTCATTAGCAAACGCCGTTGGAATATTACCGGGTTTATACCCTGAAAAATCATACTTATAATAAGTATCAACAGAACCCGAGATCTGAAGAGGCGACACATCAGTACTGTCCTGAGCATGAACACTGGCGGCTCCAGATGCGATCAACGCAACAGCAAAGAAATTCTTTAAAAGTGTTGTCATAATTTAAATTGATATTGTTTAAAAGATTTGTTTATTTATATTCTTCTATCGCGATAACAAAAGACACCCGCGCGCGCCCCAACCTCGATTCACCACAACAACTAACACCCACCTAACCTATTTTCAAGGTCAAAAATTTAATTATTCAACACAATACAACCATAAAAGCCAAATATTTATAATAAATAGAATACGATTTATAAATATCAATCAAAAAATCAGACTATATAATACTAAAAACACCACACAAATAATAAAAGAACAAAATCGACAACTATATAATGATAAAATTATAACTTTTATTTAAAAAACAATGATATCGTTAAAATAAAAAGATTTTTCGCAAAGAAATACCAAAAAAGTTCTTAAAAATATATAAACGCATCAAAAATCGAGTTAAAACATCAAAGAACTAAATACACAACATTTAGCGAAGAAGCACAATGGTTTGCCTCTAAACTTTCTGTTACATATTGCTGTTGTTATATATAGATGAAAATTTATACTTTCAGATTCCGGCAGAACATTCCAGTGGGACTGGATGAAGCATGGGCCTTTTTCTCTTCACCCTTTAATCTTGCAAGGATCACTCCAGCACTTGGATTTTCTATTACCAGCAATATAGAACCAGACGAAATAATGTATCCCGGAATTTTGATATCTTACACTGTCAGACCGTTCGCAGGTATAAAAATGAGTTGGTTAACAGAAATAACGCACATTCGTGAGAAAGAATATTTTGTCGACGAACAACGGTTTGGACCGTTCTCATTCTGGCATCATCAACATCACTTCAATGAGATTGAAGGAGGAATAGCAATGGAAGATATTCTCACTTATGCTATTCCCTATGGTTTTATCGGGCGTATTGTAAACAGCCTGGCTGTAGAAAACAAGGTTCTTAAAATCTTTAAAACGAGAGAGGACAAGATTAATGAGATTTTTAATGATTCAGCGGCCTCCGCTACTATTAAAAAACCCAAAAACAGTTAGTCTTTTACAGCATAGGAAAATTCACTGCCCTGCATAACGCCCCTTCGTTCCAGTTCTTTGTCAATATAGGTTTGGATTCCTGATTTTTTCAAACCCCAGTCTGGAGCAATCAGAAGGTCATAATCAGAGATTCCGAATAATCGCTGGATAATAATATCCGGTCGGAGAAGGGGAATAAACTCTGAGAGAAAATCTGTATACTCTTCAAGCGAGAACAACTTAAACGGCTTCCTTTTATACTGCACCCCCATGATAGAGCCCTCTACTATATATAACTGATGTAGCTTCACAAATTTGATCTGCGGAAAACGATTTATCTGATCTGCATAACGAAGCATCATTTCACGGGTTTCCCATGGGAAACCAAAAACGGTATGAACGCAAATATCAAGCGGCGAATTGTCAACCAGGCCCAGAGTCTGCTCTAGTTCCTCATGAGTGCAGCCTCTGTTTATTCTTTGAAGTGTTTCATTGTAGATAGATTCCATACCCATCTCAAGATCTACGTCAAGCCCCTTTTCAACATAACTTTCCAGCAAAGCCACCTTTTCGGCATCTATACAATCTGGACGTGTTCCTACTGAAAGCCCCACCACATCGTTAGGGGATATACTTAGCGCCTCATCGTACATCATTTTAAGATAATGTGTGGGTGCGTAAGTATTTGTATTGGGCTGAAAATATATAATAAACTTTTCCGCGGCATACCCATTTACCGCCCTTTCCATCCCCTTCTCGATTTGCTCTCTGACAGTAGGCATTTTACGTGAAAGTTCGGGCGTAAACGAATCGACATTGCAATAAGAACAACCTCCGTAGCCCTTAGTCCCATCCCGGTTCGGACAGGTAAACCCTCCATCCACAATTATTTTAAACACGCGCTTACCTTCATACTTCTTCTTAAGGTATGCTCCGTAGTTGTTATATGCCTTAAATCCGAAATCAATATTCATTTTGCCTTTTACCTTAAGTTGCTGGGATACTTTAAATCAGTACGATAGGTATACTGAATTCAGATGCAAAGGTACTGAATATAAAACAGATTTGAGGGTTTGAGACTTTATTGCTATGTTGTAGCGTCGATCGGTTAAAATACAAAGCTTAAGCGTCGCCTTGTACGATATCTTTGAATCCCTGACAGAATACTTATTATGCTAAGAATTTACTATAAAAAAGACCGCAGATTAGCTAAGGAGACTGACCTCGATATGCTTAGGGAAATCCCGATGGAAAGCATGATCTGGGTTGATCTTCAAAACCCAACAGTAGAAGAAAAAATAACTATTGAGACATACTTTGATATTAAATATTCTTCGGAAGAAGAGTCGCAAGAGATCGAAAGTTCCTCACGCTTTAGTGAAGTAGAAGATGAACTGATCATCAACTCTAACTTCTTATCCATCCGCGGCAAAGGCTTCGTTTATTGTCCTGTTTCGGTTATCCTTGAGAAAGGCATACTATTTACTTACCGGGACGACGATCTCAAAACATTTAGTGAATCGGTCAAAAAGATAAAGGCAAGCCCTGTCTCTTATACAAACGGATATCAGATATTGTTAACCCTGCTCGAAACTTCCATTGATCATGATGCTGACCTGATTGAGGGACTTGCCCGGCATATTGCCGAACTGAACCAACAGCTCATCCTTAGAAAAAAACGTTCGGATGAAGAGATCCTGATTCAGATATCTTCATTGCAGAATGAAACAATGTCTTTAAGAGAAAACATTATCGACAAACAACGGCTTATTTCTGCCTTGATGAAGAGTGGCATTTTCCCGGAGGAATATAAAGGGGTACTTCGTATAATGATCAGGGATATCAGCTCGATTCTTGAACACAATAAGTTTGCATTTGAACGACTTGAATACCTTCAGGATACCTTTATGGGCTTTGTGAATATTGAACAAAACCGGATTATTAAAATCTTTACAGTTGCTACCGTCGCGTTTATGCCTCCTACTCTAATTGCCAGTATCTATGGTATGAACTTCCAGCTCATGCCCGAACTACACTGGAGATGGGGCTATGCTTTTGCCATTATACTCATGGTCCTGTCCTCTGCACTTACTCTTATCTATTTCAAAAAGAAAAACTGGCTGTAAAAGCGCTAAGTTCTACTAAGGGCAAACTATTTATCAAGAGAGGATGTTCTATACTCAGAATATCTGCTCTTATGAAAAACAAGCGTAGTGCATGCCAGTTTCATTCACCCAATGCCCCGCTATGAACTGGTATATCGGCTGCTCTGGCTTTCATTATAAACACTGGAAAGGCACTTTCTATCCAGAAAATCTGGCCCAAAGCAAGTGGTTTGACTATTACTGTCGTTTCTTCGATACTCTGGAGCTTAACGTCACGTTCTACCGCTTCCCCCAGCTTTCATTCCTGCAGAGCTGGTATCAGAAAAGCCCTGCCGGCTTCCATTTCGCTGTGAAAGCACCCCGTGTAATTACCCATTATAAGCAGTTCTCGGGAACCGCCGATATGACATCCGACTTCTATCATACTATAAGAGAGGGGCTGAAGGAAAAGTTAGGATGCGTCTTATTCCAGATGCCTCCCCGATTTTCATTTTCACCGGAAAGACTTGAGAAAATCATCAGAAGCCTGG
>DALYUO010000020.1:9659-10238 GCA_031981225.1 Pararcticibacter sp. | reverse complement strand
TGGATAACTCATATCCTAATGTACTTGAATTCAGGCATCCCTCCTGGTGGTGCGATGACGTATATAACGAACTGAGCGCCCGCAACGTCAGCTTCTGCGGGATGAGTCATCCTGTGCTTCCCTCAGAAGTCATTTCAAACACGTCCCTCGTATATTACCGGCTTCACGGCATGGAACAGCTATATGCGTCTAATTACGAAGAACATCAGCTGTTGGCATTAATAGAAAAGATCAGAAAAGATATTAGCACTACAGATGCTTACATTTTTTTCAATAACGACATTAATACTTTTGCCGTACACAATGGTCTTCTGATGAGCAGACTTGTCGGAGTAGAAACATCTGAGAAAAACCCTATTTAGGGGTCCTGATTTTGATCTAAATCACCCACCTCTTAAGATAAGGCCCTGCAATATAAACCTCGCGGCAGAACAGAGAACTTTTCTTTTAACCAGAACAATAAAAAGCTTCTTAAAATGTTATGTATGTTACACACTAATGTCAAAAGTACCTCGTAATTTTGCGCTGATAAGCATATGAGTGCTGGGATTAAAAATCGGATGAAACATATTTATAAAT
>DALYUO010000020.1:5232-9649 GCA_031981225.1 Pararcticibacter sp. | reverse complement strand
AAGCTTTGGTAAAGGTAGAAGAACTGGTGCTAATAGACGACGAGCTGCTGGCTAATAAAATACATAGCCGCCTTATAGGTTCGGTAAACCATAAAATCCCGCTTACCTCGTTTACGGATCCTTTAAGAGGAATTGAATATCTTAAAAAAAATCCTTCGGGGATATTGCTGCTTCTTGATATCAATATGCCTGTCATGAGTGGATGGGATTGTCTGGAATTCATGAAGAAAAATAATATCGACACGAAGGTAGTCATCCTGTCCTCCTCCATTAACCCTATTGACAGACAAAGAGCAATGGAATATAGCAACGTCACCGGCTTCCTTAATAAACCGTTAACAAAGGAAACTATATCACAGTTATTTCAAAACAGTTAAAAGGCCACTTCTTTCTCTTCTGTTGCCCGTGAAACGAGCGTTTCGCAAACGGAAAATGAAACCAATTTAAGCAGAGGTAACCCTCATTAAATGATTGATAAAAGAGTTCAGCCATCTGTATTTCAAAAGCAGTTGAAACAGTCCGATGCTGCAAATTGCACAAAATATCCCTGCTAAAACATCAACAATATAATGATGGCTTGAATACACCGCGGCGAACCATATACCGAGCATTACAACTCCAAATAGAACATTCATATATCGGAGTCTGCTCCTCAGCCCATAAAAGAGAACAATAACGGGATATGAAGAATGCAGGGAAGGCATTGCCGCAAAAACATTTGAGCTCTTGGCGTAAATGGACTTAAATATGGAAAGCCCGAAAAAGCTGTCGAAACGAGCAAGCCCAGCCGTGTTTCCTGGCGTAAGTGCATTAAACTGAAATCCATAATTTTGAACGTACCATGGCGGGGCGGCAGGATGGAGATAGTAAACTACAAACCCAAGAAGGTTCACCAGCAGAAAAGTTAATGAGAAGTAAAAGAAGTATAGTCGTTTTTTAAAAAACAAATAAACGGCAAAAAGAAGAGGTACAGGCACCCAGGTAAGATAGAATATTCCACTTATAACGTCGAATGCAGAATTAGCCCGGAGTTTAAAAAATTCATTGGGAGTAAGTATAGAACCATTATAATCGATTCCAAATAGGTCTTTCTCGAAAAAATAAATCCCGCTGATATCAACGACGTTGTATCTATAATTCGGAAACGCCTTCATATAGTCAAATATGATCCAGTAAATTATGAAAATTGAAAATCCAAGAATCAACCTGCGGGTATCTTTCGAAAGATAATAAAGGGCATTAAAGAGAATAACCAGAACCAATTGTTCGGGCTTATAGCCAATAAGAAAATACGAAAGCAACAGATAAGCAACAGAAATTACTGTCACATAGATTAAACTTTTATTTATCAATGGAATATGCTCAGTTTTAGTACTTGCAGGCATTTTACTTTTTAGAAAAATTAGTCTTGAATATTTTATCCCAAACTGCCGAGCTTACGCCATACCCTTTAGTTTCATCCGAGTAATGATGAAGCATATGATGTTTCTTCATCCTTAGCCATAGTCCACTTTTGAAATTGTAATGATGAAGAGCATAATGCATCATATCATATATTAAATATCCAAAAATGAACCCGGCAAACGAAGCATATAAAAGATACTCAGAAACGAGCGATCTGAACAGTAAAAAAAACAAAGCAGCCAAAGGAAGGCTTGCCGAAGGTGGCATCACCAGACGTTTTGCATCATTAGGGTAATCGTGGTGAACTCCATGAAAAATGAAGTGAATGCGTTTTCCCCAGGCAGATTGTGGATGAAAATGAAAAACAAAACGATGAAGAACATATTCAACCAGTGTCCATACACCCAATCCTGAAAAGAAAGCCATTGAAAAATGTAAAAAGGTCATATTTTCATTAGCGAACGACCGCCAGATCATGTATCCTATTATCGGTATATAAAAAACAAGAGGAATATAAAAAGGCACTTTTGAAAGACTTTCAAGAAAATTGCTCTTAAACATCCTGGTAGATTCAGTTGAGTTGGATACAAAATTCTTTTTCATAGTATAAAAATTAAACCTTTATTCTCTGTGCCACATCTTCTCCCGTAGTGGCATCAACTCCTTTCAATTCAACATATTTAACATTCGGGACCCAAAAAGTGCCACCTTCAATCCTTACAAAGATCCTATCAAGGATGATCTCCCTCTTGGCGACCGTCGCATATACCCGGTACCGGTTGGCCTTATCCTTCATTAGATAGAGCGGCAACTTTCCATAAGAAACAAATTTCAGTTCATACTTGCCATTGCCTAAAGGCTTACTATTAATGCCATAGGCAAATTTACGTTGAATAAAGTTCAGTTCGCTTTTCTGGCCTTTTTCAGCATATCGCATCCAAAACACATTCACCGGATTATCTTTATCCACCTGTCCCTCGGAGTTGGTATTCAGCTGACAGATAATGGTGTTAGCGTTAGGATCTCTCTGAAGATAGAACAGTTGATTGCTGATTCCTTTTGGAGTCGGAAACACGGTTTCTGGCTTTTGCAATAAAGGACTCCCAAAAACATCGGAATTGATAGCACTAAGTCCTGTAATGAATATGAAACCAATAAGAACCGAGGCCTTTTTAGAAGAAAACAAATCCCCATCAGATCTTTCCTTAACATCCAACGCTTTTTTCGAATCCATTAAACGATTAACCGCGGTGATATTGGTTAACACCGCCATCACCGTTATTGGAATGGTAAAAATGGACATCGTTTCGAAAACGTGGAACGGGATACCGGGAACGAATACCTTGTAGTCGCCCCCTAAAAATATTGAGCTAATACCACAAGCCATAGCACTTAAGCCAATCAGTACTACTCTTTCAGGCCTCTGCATTAATCCGCCTTTACATTCAATACCTAAGCCCTCAGCCCTCGCTCTCGTATAGCTTACCATCATAGAACCGATAAGTGCGATAAACGCAAAAAGCGAACTAAGAAAATAATGGTGAGATACAAGATAGAAACACACTCCTAAAAACATGATCATTTCGCTGTAACGGTCAAGCACAGAATCAAATAATGCCCCAAAAGTAGATTTCATATTTCCAATGCGTGCTACCTGTCCATCAAGCATATCAAACAAGCCTGCGAATAGCACCAGTGCTCCTGCCCACCCCACAAAACTTAAGTCGCCCCGGTTGCCTCTCTCAGCTCCCATAATAAAAATCACAGCCACCCCGATATTCAGCATCAATCCTATAGTGGTTACTGCATTGGGCGTTAGCCCGATCTTGATTAAAAACCTAACGAGAGGATTAATGATTTTATAGATGCCCAGTTGAAGACTGGTCCGTAAAGGCACTTGCGACATAACTATTTCTTTATATTATTTCTATGCAAAGGTAATGTTAGAAATCGAATTTTACCCGCGCTCTTACACCCCATTCTGAAACTTCAGGATTTTCAAGATAGTTGAAACGTTTTACTAAGTCTACTCTAAATAGTTTAAAAATGTTTGCCAATCCAACACTTCCCTCGATATAGGGCTGTTTTTCGAGCGTATAAGTAGTTCTTATCCCCTCACTGTTGGCAGGAAATGCCAATAATTCAGGATGAACTAGTGGGTCATTCTCACTTCTTATACCTCCATATAGGCCCTTAAAGGTCACCACTTCCCTCAGTTTCAGTTTCTTCAATAACGGAATTTTATTCAAAAAGAATCCATTGAAACTATGATCAATATTCAAACTGGCGTAATGGTCGCTCACAAATTCAAGAAAATTCATCAGATTATAGGAATTCAGCTGATAAGCGTACGTCTGATTGGCCCGGTGAATAGCCAGAAGCGCAAATGGCGCCTGCCCGAATATATATCCACCCTCAACCGTCATGTCGGTGTAGCCAAGCTGCGAAAGATAAAATCGTTTCTGGATGTTCCCGGTAAGATTCCCATAGTTGTATTCGCCACCGAATAAGCCTTTTATCCCTTGCGTATATCGAAGTGTAAATACCGGATATGGACCATACACCGGAATGCGGTATATTTTCCCCTGGTAAAACTTCTCATTGGGCGCATAACGTAGTTCCAAACTTATTTCCGATGTATTAATATTCTTGACACGAGGCAATTCACTATTCTGAACATTGTTATATCGCAGGGACCCCGCCGGTGTTTGCTTCCACTTTTTAAATCCTACATTATAAGAGAAATGATTCTCAAACTCATGAACGTAATCAATCCGCCACAGGTCATTGTATAACCAGCGATCATTTTCTCCCCTTTTAAAAGATAGCAGAAAATTGTCTTCCTGAACAAACTGAAGCTCCTGTCCCGGAATCTTGGTGTCACGCTGAAAGCTTGTTCTTAAATAGTGCTGCGGAAAAGCATATATAGACTTATTATTAATGGAATAGGTAGCACTTCCGAAATACTTCCATTTTTCATCCTTGAATCCATAAGCCCCGTAGGTTTCAAAAT
>DALYUO010000020.1:3169-5185 GCA_031981225.1 Pararcticibacter sp. | reverse complement strand
CACCGAGCCTCAGCCTGAATCCCTCTACCGGATTAAAACTGTAAAAGGTATTTGCCGGACCAACTTCAAACGGGCCAAACGATTTATACCCGGCAAAAAGAAAAGTCACCAGTTCCATTGTTTGCCTGAATGATTTCATATTCTGAAGGCTGTCTATATTCCTGTAAACGCCTCTTTCCGACGATGACAGTTGCTCGTGCCGTTTTTGTTGCCAGAATTCTTCCTTACCAATATTGCTACTATTTACTTCATTCTGAGCTACTACAATAGCGGGGGCCTTATAGATACTGTCCGGGGCTGGCACATTTGTCTTATAATCCTTGAAAGAAACCGTCCGCTCGCCAAAAACGCCGGTTCCCTTGTTCTTACTTATTCCGAAATTAATATTAAGAGTGCTTTTGCTAAGATGATAATGTCCATCCTCCTGATTTTTCTCAAACTCGAGGCGGCTCTCGAACTCCCTTACAAAGTTCAGATTAATATCCTTATGAACTGTCAAATAGGCATTATCCACGGCATAACTGCCATCCATCGTAATATAAAGCTTACCCTGAAAAAGCATATCTCCTTTATTGCGCGGAGCAAAACTTAATTCTACTAGCTTATTCTCGCCCCTGGTCACTGTATCAGTTATAAAGTACAGATAAAAAGTAGGCGCGCTGTTTGCAATCGGACTTAAAAACTGGTTGCTTATTACCGTTATATTGTTGTCATAGATATCTATATCCTGATACATCCGGTTTAAATAGGCGCTTACTCCCTGCTGATCAATATACTTTGGATCAAAATCAACCTTGTTCTTTGCAAGAATAACCGATTTATTCTCTTCCGGATTCTTTCTGTAATAATTCCTTGACAGCGTTTCCTCCATATATACTGGAAGAATGGTCGCTCCGCCAATGGCCGTCGAATCCTGGTTTTTAAAAAGGAACTGGTAGTTTCGGAAAACCCGCTTATTGCGGAACTTATCGGTAATATCACTTAAAGCGAAAGAGAGCTTTTCATATTTCTCGTACTCTATGTAAGGGTAGCTTTCCAGTCTGTTCTTCGATTTATTAGCTATAACCCGTTCTATTAACTCAACGGCTGGATTTCCCTTATTCCTGTACTTCTTTCGTCTGCCCGACTTTACCACGACCTCATTTAGCGTTCTCGAACTAGACACCTGCAATTGCACGTTCAATGTTTGTTCACGGCCAGGAATAATAACCTTCGTAACAGAATTATAACCCACATAGGTAAAAGCTATTTTGTTATATCCACCGCTAATCTTCATTGAATATTTACCGTCAGCGTCAGTACTCATACCCAGCGACGTACCTGGAATAGTAATACTGACATATGGCAGGGTTTCCTTCGTCTTGGCGTCGGTCACTACTCCTCTTACAACAGTTTGCGCAACTGACAAAAATGATAAAAAAGTCAGCATGACAGCCAAACCAAATCTAATGCTTATATATATGTTATTGATCTTCACGATTGCTTAAAGACGAAATAATTCTGTAAAAGATAGTTGTATGTAAACCCAACTACTACGGAAGCTATAACCTTACTCACTATGTAATTAATGCCGCAGTAATGAGTTAGGGCGAATACTCCTGAAGTATTAAGTGTAATGCTTCCAGCCCATACCATACTATATTTAACCCCCTGGATATACACTTTTTTATTCTTGGAATTAAACACCCAGTTTCTTCCCAGGTAGAAGTTTGTTATTCCCCCACAAATATTCCCGGTGAGATTGCCATTTACGTACCATATATTAAAAATTTCAACACTGACTAAAGTAGTTAAAAAGTCAACAACCGTACCAGAAAATGAAGCTACCTGCGCTTTTAGAAACTTTTGCATATTTTTTTAAAGCAAATTGCATGCAATGACAATCTGCAGACTAATATTCGCATATATCCCTGCCAGAACGTCATCCATCATCACACCTATCCCCCCTGGTAATTTCTCCATTTTCCGAATGTAGAATGGTTTACCTATGTCAAATACCCGGAATAAGATTAATCC
>DALYUO010000020.1:984-3159 GCA_031981225.1 Pararcticibacter sp. | reverse complement strand
GAATAAGTACGTTATCCCAGAGGGAATAAAGAGCATACTTATCCACATACCAGCTATTTCGTCAATTACTACGCGATAATTATCTTTTCCCCAAATTGGTTCCATCTTATGGGAAGCTAGAACGCCAAGCGTTATCAAAACGACTGTAACAATGGCCGAAGTAAAGATGTTGTAGGAATTTCCACCGGTCTGAGTTAGATACATGCAAAGACAGCAAAAGACAGAAGCGACTGTCCCCCCTCCTTTCGGAATATATCCTATACCAAAACCAGTGGAAATTAATTTATACATTTAGTGCATTGAATCTACTATATCCTGGTAGTAATCCAAGCCGAGATGAGTTATCAGATCTTCCCCCATCATATGACGAAGCGTATTCTGTAACTTCATCAATTGTTTGAAGATATCATGCTCAGGACGCAGACCTTCAGCTGTCTGAGGTGACTTAAGATAAAATGAAAGCCATTCCTGGATTCCGCTCATTCCCGCACGTTTCGCCAGATCAGTGAACAGGGCAAGATCCAACGCAACCGGAGCAGCAAGAATTGAGTCGCGGCAAAGGAAGTTGATCTTGATCTGCATCGGATATCCCAGCCATCCGAAGATGTCGATGTTATCCCAGCTCTCTTTGTTATCGCCGTGAGGAGGATAGTAATTAATTCTCACTTTATGATAAAGCTCACTATACAATTCAGGATTAACATCCGGACGGAATATTTCATCCAGCACACTTAATTTTGAAACTTCTTTTGTTTTAAAGTTATCAGGATCATCCAAAACTAATCCGTCTCTGTTTCCAAGTATATTGGTTGAAAACCACCCTCTAACACCTAACGCCCTTGCACTTAAACCGGGAGCAATAATGGCCTTCATCAAAGTCTGACCGGTTTTAAAGTCCTTACCCGCTATAGGGTTTCCTGTTTCCTTTGCCAGCTCTACAAGTGCCGGAGTGTCTACAGTAAGATTAGGAGCACCATTTACATAAGGCACATCTTCCTTAAGGGCAGCATATGCATAGATCATACTTGGTGATATATGATCGTCATTATTCTCCAAACCTGCTTCAAAAGCCGCGATAGAATGATGTACTGGTCCTTCCACCTGATAGATTTCAGTCGAACCACACCATACCATCACAACCCTGGTACATCCGGTCTTTGCTTTAAAATTACGGATGTCTTCCCGAACCTGATCAGCAAGATCTTTCTTTGTTGTAAATGATTTGATGTTGGTACCATCCAGATTTTTCACATAACGCTTGTCGAAAGCTGCCTTCATGGGCACTAAAGCTTCAAGCTCGGGCTTAATAGCTGTCAGAAGTCCGGCATCAAGCACCTTAGCCTTCATTGCAGCATCGTACACATTATCTTCATAAACATCCCATCCACCAAAAACGATATCGTTAAGGTCTGCGAGAGGTACAAAGTCTTTAATTTTGGGATACTTGTTTTCTGTTCTCTTTCCTAAGCGGATGCTGCCCATTTGGGTAAGCGAGCCGATAGGCTGCGCCAGACCCTTACGTACAGCCTCAACGCCGGCTATTAAAGTAGTTGCAACAGCTCCTAATCCGGGGATCAGGATTCCCAGCTTACCTTCAGCTGGTTCTACATATTCTTTCATTTTTGTTTATATTAATTGTTGAATATTAATTTTGATTTTTCTTCTATGATTATTCTGAGTGCACGAAACGTCTAGATCCATTTATTTGCTCTATACCAGTCAAGGGTTTCTGCCAGTCCTCGTTCGAGATCGTAAGCCGGAACGAAATTCAAATCTCTTTGTATATTCCCGATACCGCACGACCAGTTCACAGCACTGAGTTCATTTAGCTTTTCTTTGTTCAGAGCAGGCGTCTTCTTGCTAAAACTGTAAATTCCTTCCATAAGAGAAGCTAAAGCTGCCACTATGCCAGTAGGGAGATGAAATTTCAAAGTACTCTTCCCCAGATGCCGTTTTACAATATCAGCCAGGGCATACCTATCGTACACCCGACCGTCAGAAACGTTATAAGCAGCCGGCCCAATCTTTTCAGATTGAAGTGCCAGAACAACAGCATCAGCAAGATCTTTGACATAAATAAAACTCAACTTCTGCTCTCGTCTTCCGATATAGGGCTCCAGCCCCTTGGCAATTGAACTTATTATTATATAGATGTCCTGTTCTCTGGGGCCGTAA
>DALYUO010000020.1:0-974 GCA_031981225.1 Pararcticibacter sp. | reverse complement strand
GAACAACGAGCGGCAGAGATTCCACCTGGCTTAGATACTCCTCGGCGAGCAATTTACTTCGGCCGTATGCCGTAACCGGATGTGCAGGGCTGTCAGACTCAATGATTCCCGAACTAACATTTAAAGGACCCTGAGCCGCCAAACTGCTGATAAAGACAAACTTCTTTAGGGGGATACTGGCTATAACCGACGCCTCGGCCAGGCTACGGCTAAGCGAGGCGTTTACATAGTCGTACTCCTGCTGCGTCTTAGCCTTCGTTAACCCAGCGCCATGAATAATATAATCAAACTGGTTCTCTTCGAGCTGCGCCTTTAATACAGCCTTGTCAGAGAGATTAAGGTTAATAAATTTTACCGGAAGGGACATTAAATGTTCTACCTTACTTGAAGACCTTACTGCAGCGAAAACTTCCATCTCCTGCTGCAAGGCTTTTTCAATAAGATGAAAACCAACAAAGCCAGAAGCTCCTGTAATTAACACCCGCTTTTTCATTCAAATAAATTATTACTTATCCACAACACAACGATCATGAGTACACCCTTAAGCGCGGTTGGCAAACTTTCGTTAATACTCATGACAAGCTCATATGGATTTCTCAAATATCCGGTACTTCTTATATACAACACCGTTTATTTGTTCGATGGCATTATTCATCAAATAGTTATCCTCAAGCATCCAGGAACATTCCGCGCCTTTAATATTGTTCTTCCTCGCGTTTTTTATAATCGTTCCATAGAGACAGGCCTCAATCCCCGACTTGCGATAACCATCAACTACGCCTAGAATCATTACACGCAACCGGTCGATCTTCTTCATCCCGGTAAGAAGTTTAAAGATTCCAAATGGCAACAGTCGTCCTCTTTTTATTTTAATCTGTATCTGATTAATATCCGGCACACCAAGAGCGAAGCCAACAAACTTACCTTCCTGCTCGGCAATAAGGCAAAAATCGGGATTCAGTATCATCTTTAGA
>DALYUO010000019.1:26929-36591 GCA_031981225.1 Pararcticibacter sp. | reverse complement strand
AAAAACCTGGGCGGTCACGGAATAGGAAGAGCCTTACATGAACGACCTGACGCAATATTGAATTATCGGGATCGATTGGATCAAAGGAGGTTCCGGAAGAATACCGTCGTGGCAATCGAGACATTTATAACAACTGATTCTACTTTGGCTATAGAATGTTCAGATGACTTTACCTTAGTTGGCGATAAAGGTGGCTTTAGTGCGCAACACGAACACACCATAATCGTTACGGACGGGCTTCCGATTATTCTGACTGAACAAAACGGGATTTGGGATTAAAACGTGTGATTGACACAGTATTTCCGGTCACCTGTAGTAACAGAAATATCTATATCTTATCTGCGTATCCGTGTTACAATTGTATAAACTAACTGGGGGGTTTCATGTAACGAAAGGTTAAAATCCTGATTACGAAAAGTTGTAATCTTATCACTACCCACGATCTCTTCGGAAATTAGTGTAACACCATCTACCGAAGCAATCTCTGCACGTGTTACAGCGGGATCATAACTTACATCTACATTTTTTTCTCCATGAGTGACTTTTATATTCTGTAATACTCCATTGGCAAATTCCAGGGCATAATGTCCGCTCAGTCCATTAATAAATGGCTTTTGCTGGATCATGAGCGAAGGTCGACTGGTAAGGAAATAAAGTCCAAAAACTGTATAGGGTTCTCCATAACGAAAAACACTTATTTGAACATGTCCCTCTTTACTTCTATCGGCTCTAAACAAGATGGTGGAGAGGTAATCCTTCTGAAGACTATTCCAAACGCTGGCTAAAGTAAAATCATTTACAAATCTTAAAGCCAGCTGCTGTTCAACCACTTGCTGACCGTTATCGATAACCACCTTTAGCGGGAAATCTCCCGCCTGGGTGACAGGCGGAAATCTGAATACCATTGTCGTTCCTTCTATTTCGGCAGACGTCTCACTTTGTAATGCCCCAGGCTGTCCATTTAATGTAAGGGAGACTTTATCGCGATCCGTGTAATCTTTGTAATACCTCACAGCAACATCAAAGGGCACGCCTTTTCGCTGAATGATCATGTCAGGCGCAATTAATATCGTCTCGATATTTTTTTTTGGCACGGGATTTTCCTTCTTCCCGCATGAAACAGTGATTAAAATAGAAACTATAAGTAGAGGTGTAAAATATCTAACCATATCCTAGATGCCTAAAGGCCTTTAAATTATCAAAAAACAACGCAAGTAAACAGAATTACATTTGGGGTAGAAAGCCAAAAATAATAAAAATACAGAACTCATGGTAGACTGAAACCAAGAGTTGTACCGCTATGGTACAACCCCTGGTTCTGCACTAGTCTTTTTTATCTTCAGGTAGTACTTCTGATCCGGTCTCCTGATCGGGCTTTCCTTCGCCTTTCAGGTAATGAGGAAGCTCCATACCAGCCATATTAAACAAGTCGTTCAACGGTGGTACTGATTGCATCATGCCTGAGATGAAATTAGAAGTAGAGGTTTTTCCGTTACCATTATTATTACCGTCCCAAACAGTTATTTTATCGATCTTGATATTCTTCACTGCTTCGACCTGGGTCTTCACTAATTCAGGAAGCTTATCGGCAATAAGGAAGGTAATAGCCTGTTTAGGATCTCCGCCGGCGGCCTTCACGATCTGCTCGTAGCCTTCAGCTTGTTTTGTTAAAATCTCATAGATACCTTTTGCTTCTGCTTCCATTTTTGCAAAGATGGCATCGGCCTGTCCCTTAGCTTCCCTCCTCACCTTTTCTGCTTCAGCTTCAGCATCAATGATCATCTTTTCTTTATCAATTTCGGCGGGAACCACAATATTTGCTTTTTGAGACGCTCTTTCACGCTCAGCCCTCGCCATTTCTGCAAGCTTTTCTGCGTTATAGGCTTCTTCCAGTGCTTTAGCTTCCTGAACTTTTTCAGCAGCGATAGCGATTCTGTTTGCTTCTGCTTCTTTTTCCCTCCTCAAAGCATCTGAACTTGCTATGGCAATCTTTGCGGAGTTTTCACCCTCTACAGCACTTGCGTTGTTGGAGGCAATTTTAATACGGGTATCCCGGCCAGTTTCTGCTATACGTATGTCCCTGTCGCGTTCAGCCTCTGCCTTCCCTATTGCTTCATCCCTTTTTGCAGCGGCTATTAATACTTCACGGTCCTTTACAGCATTGGCAATCTGCGAATCGCGGTCGCGCTGTGTTTCGGATATCTTGATATCCTTATCACGGTCGGCTTCGGCTTTACCGATTTCACCGTAACGCTCCTGTTCTGCAACGCTCTTCTTCGCTTCGTTAATTGCTTTAGCGGCTGCTTCCTTTCCTAAAGCCTCAATATAGCCAGATTCATCACGAATATCGGTTACATTCACGTTGATAAGCTTCAGTCCGATCTTCCGGATCTCTGCATCTACGTTGTTTGTTACATTCGCTAAAAACTTGTCACGATCGTTATTGATCTCTTCGATATCCATCGTTGCGATCACAAGTCGTAACTGCCCGAACAGCAAATCTTTAGAAAGCTCCTGGATCTGCTCCATCGTGAGGCCAAGAAGCCTTTCAGCAGCATTGCTCATTACTTCAGGCTCTGTCGAAATACCCACTGTAAAACGACAGGGAACATCTACGCGAATGTTCTGTTTCGAAAGCGCATTGGTGAGGTTCGCCTCGATGGATATGGGTTTTAATTCCAGAAAGGCATAATCCTGAAAAACAGGCCAGATAAAAGCGGCTCCTCCATGTACACACCGTGCGGTGGAAATTCCTCCTTCTTTGTTTTTACCGGTACGTCCGTAAATAACCAGGATGCGATCTGAAGGGCACCTTTTGTACCGGGATAATATAGCGGCAAAGGAAACAAAGATGACAACGGCAAAAACAACAACAATAATAAGTGGATTCATAATTATGATTAGGTTTACAATTTATTCAGATTCAGATTTTTCTACGAGTAAAAGGCGGTTGTCAATAACTGCGCTAACTTTTACAAGCTCGCCTGTCTTAACCGTTTCGCCTGATGTTACAGCATCAAGTTCCCTGACATTGCCCTGAAGACGAATGTGCACCTTCCCTACTCCGGATTTAGCAGGAGGAATGGTAAGGTAAACCTCCGCTGTTTTATTTAAAGCATTCCTGAGATCCATACTGCCATCCTGAGCCATGCCCGTAAGCCAGAAAAAAAGATACATTACGATAGCGACCAGAATCACTCCAATTGCTGCCGCGGTAATGACAAGCAAAAACTGATTTGTAATGGTACTTTTCAAAGCGATTACCGACCAGCCAAAGCCGAGGAAAAAGTTTATAAAATTACGAAAAGTGAAGAGCTGAAAAGGGGCACTGTCCCCCGGGCTACTGTCAAGATCGCCATCGAAATCGGCATCTAAGTCACTATTGCTGTCCATTCCTGCAAAAGTGAGGATCATTTCTATAATAAATATTACAGTAGCGGGAATAGTTATTAGCCATATTATCTTATCAAATAATGATAAAGCGGACCACCAGTCTGACATGTTAGGTTTTTTCTGCTAATGTAATATTTTTTCAATTACATAGTGGAAAAGTTATGCGTAATAAAATAGTAAGGTTTAAGCAGGCAAATTGCCTGCAATAAAATAATTGTTACAACATTCAAAATAATTGTAACCCTGTGCTCAAAGATTAGTATAAGGATGGTGTAAAGGGATTTGAGAAGTGCAGAAGGTTTGTTAAAGTAAGGTAAAGATAAGGAAGGGTAAAGGTTGGTTGGATAGCCGCTCAATAAAATGAGCGGCTTTTTTTTACATGTTGCTTATCGGTGCTTCAAATAGCCATCTTTTTTAGTGGATTAATTGCGGGTCCCTCCAACACGTCGCCCTCTTTGGAAAACCGGCTTCCATGGCACGGGCAGTCCCACGATTGTTCGGCAGTATTCCAGTGAACGACACAACCCATATGCGGGCAAATGGCGGTGACTATATGTAGTTTTCCATCGCCATCGCGATGGACTCCATATTTTGAACCTTCAAGCTCCATTATTTTCCCCTCATAGGTTCTAACTTCATCAAAACTGTCGGCATCTGTGGTCAGGAGATCCTTAACCATTTCATATGCCACGTTTGCATTTTCTTTAATGAAGTTGGAAGCAGATGCAAGAGGCGTAATACGCGAGGCCTCGTAAGTTTCACTCCACTTGTTTGGCTTTCCTAAAATATCATCGCTAATAATCCTAGCAGCGAGCGTTCCGTAGACTAAGCCATCGGCGCCAAACCCGGTAGCTATATACGTTTTGGAATCTCCGGAGCTCACACCAATATAGGGGATACTATCAGCCGGCTTATACTGTTGTGCCGACCACCGGTACACCACATCGCCTACGTCGAATCGCTTCCTTAAAAAGGCTTCAAGCTTATGATAACACTCAAGGTTTTCTTCCTTCTGGCCAACTTTATGCATCTCGCCAAGAACCATGATGATCTTTCCTTTAGGAGAGTCGCAAGTTCTCACAGAATAATGCTCTGTTTCCTGCATTTCCCAATAAATGCCTGCTTCGGGATACGATCCGTTGGCTATAGCAGCAACAGCATATTCGCGGTACGGCCCCATAGAAGCATGTACCATATAAAGCCCCTTCGGTGTGTGCGTGGCCATGATTACTTTAGGGGCTGTCACTTTTCCGTGCTCTGTTTCGACGGTACAAATCTCTCCCTCTTCCACTTTCACTGCGCCGCTGTGCTCGAAAATATGACAGAATTCTGAGTCGATTTTTGAAGCCAGAGAAACAACATATTTTAAAGGGTTAAACTGCGCCTGGTTAGGAACAGCAAAACCATCTTTGATTGGTGAAGTATATGAGACATGAGAAGAGACGGGTAATCCGGCTACCGCCGCAGCAGTCCTTTCGTCGTTTATGAACGATTGGCGCTGTCCATCAACGGAGAACAGACTCCAGGGAACTCTTTTAAAATCACAGTCTATATCATTTACAGCTATTATCTCTTCAATGAGATCAACAGCGGAGGCCCTTGATTCGACAACTTCAATTAATCTGGCTTCATTAAACTTGGAAGATATCGAATGCAGGCCCTCTCCGCCTATTGTGGCATATAAGTTTCCTGTCGAAAAGCCAGTAGAGCTTTGTCCGACTTTATTTGACTCAAGAACGACAACCGACTTCCCGGCTATTGACAATAAATATGCAGCAGTAATTCCGGTGATACCGCCACCAATAATTACAACATCAGCACTAACGTCGCCGCTTAATTGAGGAAATGCAGGAGAATCCACTTCATCCCGCCATACTGAGGGGTTTTCCATAAAACATTCAGGTAGTTTTAATGATAATTAAAAACTGCGGTTAAAGTTTTAATTTTTTGCGACTCGGGTACTTTTTCCCATGACAGTTAAAAGGGAAACTCCCAGAAACACGAGAACGTTTAATGAAAGAATAAATGCCGTCCAGCCCCAGTGGTGCATTACAATTCCAGTTACTGTGCCCAGCATGCTGGATCCCAAATAATAAAAAAGCAAATAGATTGAAATGCTGGTAGAGCGTTCGGAAGGGATGTATTGCGCTACTACGCGACTAGCTATAGCGTGGGCTCCGAAAAAAGTGAATGTAAAAACGCCAAGTCCTGCAGCAACAGGAAGCATATTACCCGGAAGCAGGAAAAGCAACGCTAAAAACATTACTACGAGCAAAAATATTATCGTTCTTTTAATTCCGTAGCGGTCTGACAACACACCACCCGCCATCGAGCCGATACCTCCTAAGATATACATCAGATAAATGGATGCAATTATTTCATGAGGGAGATCGAAGGGATGATTTTCCAGTCGGAAACCCAGGTAGTTGTACACACTTACAAAACAGCCGAGCAGTATTGCACCTAATATGAACATAGACAATAAAGGGAGTGTATACAGATGCCGCTTCATTTCCCTGATTTTATCGCCGGCATTGATCTTAACTGGCCTGAAATGGAGCGATTCGGGCGCTGTCCATGCGAAAAGCAAGCCGCAACCCAGGCAGAAAACCCCAACAACGCAGGCAGCCCATTCCCAATTTAACCAGCCTGTAAGTAATGTTGTTACAATACGCCCGCTCATGCCACCAACAGCATTCCCTGCAATATTCATGCTTGTAACGGTACCAAGGACTGCCGGATGCACTTCTTCGGCAATATAAGCTACTACCACCGATGCGGAGCCGGCAAGCAAAATCCCTTTTACGGTATTAATTGCTATTAGAACCCAGAAATATGTGGCGAAGGACGAAAATATAGTTAATATCGACGAACAGATTAATGCTATGCTGATCAATTTCTTTCTCGAAATACGATCAGCAAAAAAAATCCCACTGAAAAGCCCTGCTGCCATTCCCATTGTCGAAAATGAGACGGCAAAGCTGCTTTCGGCAGGATTTACATGAAATTGTCTGGCAAGCTCGGGCATGATCGGCTGAAACAGATACAGCTGCGCGAAACACGACAACCCGGCGAGAAAGATACAAAGACCTATTTGTTTAACATTTTTCCGGTCATCCACGCGATTGATAGTGATTGTATGCGCCACTCTGTGCTCATATGCCATGCAACAAAATTGTAACGGTTTGATGAATAAACCTAACAGCATTTATTTTATTACAGCGATATTACGAACTTCTTTTCATCACCAGGGCGATTGTATTATTACAAATATTTCGCATGCTCGGTGTAACCTACTATATTTAGCGGATTTTATGTTGTTGTCATAAAAGCATTACTGTAGTTTAAATGCTGTTTTACAGGTTAATTCTTTTTCTCACTTTACTGACCCAAACGTTACTCAGCTACTGCTGCCAGAATGATCAATATCCTGAACGTTTGGCTGAAAAGAACCTGACAGTCCACGATTATGAGACATTAATAAGACAGTACCGTTATTATAAGCCCGACTCTGCATTATACTACGTGAAAAAAGCTATCGCTCTCGCGGAACGAGAGAGAGACAGTACCGGCCTTGCAACCATGCTCAATCAGCTGGGTATGATTGATGATAACCTGGGCAGATTCGAAGATTCAAGACAACACTATCTCAGAGCCGCATCTATTTACAGGGCAATGAGATCCAAAAAAGGCGAAGCAACTGAAACTGTGCGGCTTGGAGTGGTCGAACTGAGAAAAGGCAACTATGACGAGGCTATTGGATACTTTCTCAAAGCAATGGAATTGAGCGAGCAGATAAGCGACCGGGCG
The DNA here is from genome assembly GCA_031981225.1 of Pararcticibacter sp. GTDB lineage: Bacteria > Bacteroidota > Bacteroidia > Sphingobacteriales > Sphingobacteriaceae > Arcticibacter. Next base: position 29,388 of record DALYUO010000019.1, on the reverse strand, counting down.
GGTATTATGGAGGCGAATATTACCCTTGCAGAGGTTTATGTCGCCCGAAAACAATATGATACTGCATTAATCTACTTAAAATCGGCAGAAAAGCTAGACAAAACCTTACCGTTCTCAAGCCTCTCATTAAACCTTTGCAGCAATTTTGGAATTGTTTACAGGGAAAAAGGTGATTTCAGACTTGCGAAAACTTACATTCAAAAAGGAATAAACCTTAGCAATAAGCCACAACTCTGGGGGCTTCATATTACGTTAATTAATAATCTTGCTTCAGTATATGCGAAAGCCGGATTCAGGGAAAAATCAATAAGCCTTCAGAAAACGGCTTTGGAAAAATCGAGGGAGATCCAGAACTATATCCGCGAGCTGCAGACGTTAACCACCCTGGCAGACACCTATGGCAAGGACGACATTGATTACTGCTTGTTTTACTTAAAGCAGGCGCTTGCTCTTGCCGAAGAGAAAGGAGCAATTAAACAGAAGATTGATATCCTGCAAAGGCTGGGTGACGTGTATAAATACCTGGAGAACTATAAAGAAGCGTTGAAAATGAAGGAGCAGGAACACGCTTTGGCAGACAGCTTTTTTTATAGGGGTATGTCAAAACAGATCGCTAATCTGCAGTCGGAGTATGAACTGAATAAATCAAAAGCAAGGGTTCGGGAATTGAAATACGAAAATAACCAACAGGCTTTAGAAAGAAAGATCATTCTTTTTATAACGGCTGGAATAGCGGTTTTGCTTCTGATAGTCGCCTTCCATTATTTCAGAACAAAAGAACTTAACCGGCTGCTGAACAAAGCAAACGCCGGATTAAAAGAGTCTAACACTGTTAAAGATAAGCTGTTTTCTATTCTGGCACACGACCTTCGGCTGCCTATCGCTTCTGTAATTAATTTTTTGTATATTCTTGACGACGACACGCTCTTGCCCGATGAAAAACACGATATCATCAATAAACTGGTAGTTAATTGTAATGCTTCTCTCGATACATTAAACCAATTGCTAAAATGGGGGGAAATGCAGATAAAAGGAGTAATAATTAATCCGGTGGTGTTTTACCCTAAAGAGATCATTGAAAGAAACGTTAACCTTCTTTCGGCAGCCGCAGATAACAAATCCATTCATATTGATAGCTCCGTCGCTGATAATGTCAGAATATACTGCGATGCCGACCACTTTGACTTTATTATTCGGAATCTTTTGTCGAACGCTATAAAGTTTACCCCAGAGGGCGGCAGAGTGTACATCTCCGCCAGACCTGAATCTGAGGCTATCGTAAGATTCTCGGTAAAAGACACAGGTGTAGGCATTGGAAACGACCGGCTGGAGAGCATTTTCAAAATAAACAATATCAGCACGCAAGGTACCAACAACGAAAAAGGCACAAGTCTGGGTCTTGTTATGTGCAAGGAGTTTATTGAGGCAAATAATGGCAAGATAGAGGTAGTAAGTGAAAAAGACAAAGGCTCTGAATTTATCTTATACATTAAAGCTATTCCTGAAGGATAAATACGGCGATTGATAATGATCGTTTAATTATCTAATATTGTGCAGTGAAATGTCGTCGCATCCAGGCAGCTAACTGTTCCTGATAAAACGGCTTTAGCGTCAAACCTTCTTTGAGATATGAACGACTTTATAGCAGCGCGGTCACAGATGGCCCTCTCTCTCGGTTTCCACATTATTTTTTCATGCATCGGTATGGTAATGCCTTTTTTTATGGCTGTGTCGCATTACTACTGGCTTAAAACAAATAATATAGTCTACAAAAACATTACAAAAGCATGGAGCAAAGGCGTTGCTATTTTTTTCGCAACAGGCGCTGTTTCCGGGACGGTATTATCATTCGAACTCGGTCTGCTCTGGCCTACGTTCATGTTGCATGCCGGCCCTATTTTTGGTATGCCTTTTTCTCTTGAGGGTACCGCATTTTTTATTGAAGCCATCGCCCTGGGATTTTTTCTTTACGGGTGGAACAAATTTAATCCATGGTTTCACTGGGTAACGGGAGTGGTAGTGGGCGTTAGCGGACTAGTTTCAGGTATCCTTGTAGTAGCTGCAAACGGCTGGATGAACAGCCCCTCCGGTTTCGATTACGTAGATGGTAAATATATTAATATAGATCCTGTCAAGGCCATGTTTAATGACGCCTGGTTTTCGCAGGCTTTGCATATGAGCATAGCCGCATTTGTGGCAACTGGCTTTGCAGTGGCGGGCGTACATGCTTTTATGATATTGAAAGGAAAGAATGTTCTTTTTCATGCCAAGGCATTTAAAATAGCTGCAGTATTTGGTTGTATTGCGGCTGTGCTTCAGCCCTTAAGCGGCGACATATCCGCTAAGGATGTGGCAGAGCGGCAGCCTGCCAAGCTCGCAGCTATGGAAGCGCACTTCCATACCGGAAAATCGGTACCTCTTATCGTCGGGGGGGTGCCGGATGTTAAAGGGAAAAAAGT
>DALYUO010000019.1:24756-26887 GCA_031981225.1 Pararcticibacter sp. | reverse complement strand
CTCACTACGCATTTCAGATCATGGTAGGAATAGGAATGCTGTTGCTGCTAATTGCTGTTTTATATTTCATAGCCCTTTGGAAGAAAAAATTATGGCTGGAGAAAAGATGGCTCCTTATACTTTTTGCAGCCGTCACTCCCCTTGGCTTTATAGCTGTTGAGGCTGGCTGGACTGTTACCGAAGTGGGCAGGCAGCCCTGGATCATACAGGGAATTATGCGGACAGCCGATGCCGTGACCCCGATGCCTGGTATTATATACTCCTTTTATATCTTCACCGGTGTTTACATTTCACTGGCTATCATTGTTGTATTTATGCTGTACCGTCAGATAAAGATGGTCGACAAAATATACGATATCCCTTCAACCTCTGATCAATTGAAAGGCTAATATTATGTTATACGTCGTAATTATTTATCTCTGGGCTGCTATCTTATTATATCTTCTTTTAGGAGGCGCCGATTTTGGAGCAGGAATTATTGAGCTTTTCACGTCACCGAAGAACCGAAAACAAACCCGAAAGGTTATGTACAAGGCAATCGGACCGGTATGGGAGGCTAACCATATGTGGCTGATCATTACGATAGTGATCCTCTTTGTGGGCTTCCCTGAAATCTATTCGACAATGTCGGTATATCTGCATATTCCGCTGGTAATTATGTTAATGGGGATTATCGCGAGGGGAACAGCATTTACGTTCAGACACTACGATGCAGTAGTAGACGATATGCAGGTTTTATACAACCGGATATTCGTCTATTCCAGCTTTGTCACACCTCTTTTTCTTGGAATCATTGCCGGATCGGCCGTATCAGGAAGAATAGACCCTAATGCTTCTACATTCCTCTCAGCGTATATCTTAAGCTGGCTTCATTGGTTTTCAATATCCGTTGGCCTCTTTACAGTCGCGATCTGTGGATTTCTTGCTGCAATTTATCTCATCGGCGAGGCAGAGAACGAACCAGACAGATTACGATTTATTCGAAAAGCAAAGCAAATGAACGTGGCAGCGGTATTATCTGGCGGACTGGTTTTTGTCACGGCCTACCTGGAGAAAATCCCTTTAATTGAGTGGATTTTTGGCAATACCGAAGGGCTGGCTGCTATTATTGCGGCTACGTTATCTCTCGCACTCCTGTGGTATTTATTATTTAAGGGGAAGACACGCGTGCTTCGGATCCTTGCAGGCTTCCAGGTCACTATGATTCTGTTCGCTACGACAGTGAGGCACTTTCCAAACATTGTAATGCTTAAAAACAACGCCTACCTTTCTCTGATGGAGCACAGCGGTCATGAAAAAGCGATCGATATGCTCGGCATGGCCTTATTGCTGGGAAGCATCTTTATCCTGCCGGCTCTTTTTTATCTAATCTATAGTTTTCAGAAAAAAGATCCTGAAAAACTGCGGCCGCACGCCGAGGGGTAACGAATTCGATATGTTGTAGTTAAACTGGAACATCTGTGTGATTAACAGCTTTTTTTACAAATTAACAATATTCTTTTTCCTAACATTGCAACAAATACTATTTCTTTCGGAAAGAGAATGAATGCGGCATGAATAAAGACTTCTATAAACATATTTTCAATAAACATCAGCACATAGAAGCGGTTCCATCAAATAAGGAGATCGCGACATGGGCTTTGGGACTTATTCGTCTTTTATTTCCGGAGCAGTCAAAACGCTTGTTTCATTCGGTAAAGGAAATTGAAGACGAGCTGGAATCTTCTGAAGTTGAGCTGAGGAAGATAATGGATTCTACAGGCGCGTGTCACAATTGTGATAACAAAGAAAAAGCTGCAAAATTCTTTAATGATGTTCCTGAACTGTATCGGCTGTTAAATACTGATGTAGCTGCGATTCTCGACGGCGACCCGGCTGCTAAGAGCGAATTTGAGGTAATAAGGGCTTACCCTGGCTTTTATGCCATATCTTTTTACAGAGTTGCAAACGCTTTATTTCTGTTGGAGATACCACTGCTTCCGCGCATTCTTACAGAATATGCTCATTCGAAAACGGGCATCGACATACACCCTGGTGCTCAAATAAGTGAGTATTTGTATATAGACCATGGTACCGGCATTGTAATAGGAGAAACGGCACAGATAGGACATCATGTTAAGCTATATCAGGG
>DALYUO010000019.1:17990-24746 GCA_031981225.1 Pararcticibacter sp. | reverse complement strand
AGTAACGTTGGGAGCACTGAGCGTAGAAAAAAGCATGGCCTCCGTTAAGAGGCATCCGACCGTTGGAGATCACGTGGTAATCTATTCGGGAGCGACAATTTTAGGGGGAGATACAGAAATAGGCAGTCATAGCATTATTGGCGGAAACGTATGGTTAACCAAGAGCGTTCCTGCAGGTTCTGTGGTATATCATGAGTCGCAGATTAAAGTACTCGAACGCAAATTTTAATTTAAAAAGATGGCTGGAATAATTAACCTTGTTGGAAACACGCCGCTGGCGGAAATAACAAAGCTTCACACCAATAGGAATGTAAAGATATACGCAAAACTTGAGGGGAATAACCCGGGCGGAAGCGTTAAAGACAGGGCTGCTCTGTTTATGATAAAAAGCGCTCTTGAGCGCGGCGAAATTAAGCCAGGTACTAAACTGATTGAAGCGACGAGCGGAAATACCGGTATTGCATTAGCAATGATGGCGCGCTTGTTCGATCTGGAAATTGAACTGGTTATGCCTTTCAACTCCACACGGGAAAGAACTCTGACAATGGAAGCCTTTGGCGCCAAAGTAATCCTCCTGGATAATATGGAGGTATGCCGTGACTACGCTGAAGAAAAGGGTGCAGGCGAAGGCTATTTTCTTCTCAATCAATTTTCAAACCCTGATAATTATATCGCTCATTATAATACAACGGGACCAGAGATCTGGCGCGACACCGAAGGCACAGTCACTCACTTTGTAAGTGCCATGGGTACAACAGGCACAATTATGGGCACTTCTATGTTTCTGAAAGAACAGAATCCAGATATACAAATAGTTGGATGTCAGCCTACAGAAGAGTCGTCAATCCCGGGGATTCGTCGTTGGCCGGCTGCATATCTACCTAAAATATTCGATGCCAGCAGAGTAGACTCGGTAATTGATATTTCGCAGAAAGACGCAACAGACATGACGCGAAAGCTCGCCAAAATGGAAGGTATTTTTGCAGGGATGAGCAGCGGAGGTGCCGCTTATGCTGCATTACAAGTCGCGGAAAAACTTGAATCGGGTGTTATTGTCTTTATTGTTTGCGATCGTGGCGACCGGTACCTGAGCAGTGACTTATTCGGCTAGAAATAACAGTAAAGCAAACAATTTAAGCCGATATTTCTTTTTATTCTACTTATGAAATTATTATCAGCTATTGGAGGTGGCCTTGCTGGAGCCATTGCAGTCACCCTGATTCATGAAATCGTTAAAAGAGTAGAGTCTGACGCGCCCAGAATGGACCTTCTGGGGATGGACGCGTTGTCGAAGATCCTTAAACATTCTGATCAGCCCGTGCCCGAAAACGACACCTTATTTAAGGCAACGCTTGCAGGTGACATCATCAGCAATGCGGCTTACTATAGTTTTGCGGTTGCTTCAAACAAAAAAATATGGACACGCGGATCGTTGCTTGGCCTTGCTGCAGGTATAGGAGCCGTCGTATTACCAAAATATCTGGGATTGAATCCTATATATAGCAACAAAACTGCTAAAACGAAGGTAATTACCACCTCACTTTATCTTGCAGGTGGCATTATTGCCTCTGCCGTTGCAAAGTCACTCGATTCTAAGTAGTAAGTTGTAAGTTATAAGTAGTAAGTTGAAGTTGCCAGGTGTACAATCTGCGGCAAGCGAAATAACTCTGTGGTCGTTATTCATTAAAACTTAATACGATTATCGGAATAATGGCGTATTTGAGAAAAAGCTGCTTAGCACTTGGAACGTAAAACTTATAACTTACTACTTATAACTTGCCACTTTTAACTTACTACTTTTAACTTTCAACTCACAGAGTGCGGCCCAGGCTTTTTAGTACATCTGCGGTATGATGTATCATCGCTTCGCTTACATCGAGATGGGTTACAAAGCGTATGGACTGGTGGCCGAATTTACTACAGAGTATACCTTTTGCTGCCATTCTTTCTGTGAAAGAATCGGCTTCGATATCGTCGGTAAGCTTAAATATTACAATATTTGTTTCGACGCTTAATACGCTGGCAACAAACGGCAGCGCGGTTAGAACATCACCGATTACCTTAGCGTGATAGTGATCCAACCTGAGGCGGTCAATATTATTATCAAGGGCATAAATCCCGGCCGCCGCAAGATAGCCAACCTGTCGCCTCCCCCCTCCGAGCACTTTACGGATGCGCTTTGCCTTCTGTATGGTTTCGAGGCTTCCCAAAAGGACAGAACCTGCGGGCGCTCCAAGTCCTTTTGAAAGACATACTGAGATGCTATCGAATAAACGCCCGTAATCTTTTGGCGCTTCGCCGGTTTCGACTAAAGCATTAAAGATCCTTGCTCCATCAAGGTGCAGATAAAGTTTCTTAAGTCTGCACAGATGATAGATCGGTTCCATATCGTCTATCGTGTAGCAACTTCCTCCCCCTCTGTTTACGGTATTTTCGAGTACGATCAATGAGGTACGAGGGTAATGAATATCTGCAGGATTAATATGGGGCTCGATCATTTCAGACGACAACCTGCCCCTGTTACCTTGAAGAAGCCTGACGGAAGCGCCTGAATTAAATGCAATTCCGCCCCCCTCGTATCGGTATACATGTGATAGCTCATCGCATATCACTTCGTCCATCGGTTGTGTAAAACACTTGATTGCGATCTGATTTGTCATTGTACCCGATGGACAGAACAAACCGGCCTCCATCCCAAAGATATCCGCAAGCCTTTCTTCAAGTCTGATGACGGTTTCGTCTTCGCCGAAAACATCGTCGCCAACTTTTGCTGAAAACATCGCCTCCAGCATCCCGGCGGTAGGCTTTGTAACTGTATCACTCCTAAGGTCTACTATCATATTAACCAGATCTGTGTTCTAAATATCGGAACAATAAAGAAATTTAAAAAACAAAGTTTTTTATACAATCTTAAAGAATTATTTACTTTTAGCCTTTTATTTGAGGTACTTTAATTTTATTCAGTAATAACCATGATTATCATAGCCGACGGAGGTTCTACAAAGACGAACTGGTGTCTCCTTAATAAGGACAACCAAAAAATTTATTTTAATACAGAAGGGTATAATCCGTACTTTGTTTCAAAAGAATATGTTATTGATTCCCTTAAGAAGAATTTACCTAACGACTTAGATGTTGCAAATATAAAAGAGGTAAATTTCTATGGCGCCGGAGTACATAACGACGAAAAGGTTGCTGTGCTCGAGGAAGCTCTAGGAACTGTCTTTACCAGCAGCTCCATTTTTGTAGGACACGACCTCTTAGCTGCCGCGCGTGCTTTGTTAGGATCGAAATCCGGCTTTGCTGCAATTCTCGGAACAGGCACGAACACCTGTATTTACGATGGAGAAGGAATAGAATATCAGATAGACTCTGCCGCATACATCCTGGGAGATGAAGGAAGTGGTTGCTATATCGGTAAAAAACTTTTAACCGACTATCTGCGCGGATATATGCCTAAGGCCGTTCGTGAAACATTCTGGAATACGTACAAGTTAACACCTGTTGATATCCAGGAGAACGTTTATTCTAAGCCACTGGCAAACCGTTTCTGCGCCAGCTTCAGCAAATTTGTATACGATAACACGGATAATATTGAATATACCCATAATCTTGTTAAAACATCATTTAACGACTTTTTCAAGAATCTGGTAAGCCACTATCCAAGTTATCAGGATTATGAATTTAACTGTATCGGTTCTGTTGCTTACAATTTCAGAAATGTGCTGGAGGAAGTAGCAACTGAATATGGCATGAAAATGGGCACGATTATCCGCTCGCCTATAGACAATCTAGTGAAGTTTCATATAGAACATCCCGGTAAATAAGCCGACGATCTTTAGCTGTTAGCAACAGGTGTAAGACCTGGCTAACAGCTACTTTCACATTATTCCTTAATAAAGGAAAGTTCCTTCTGAAATAATTTATTGTATTTACGCCTGTCGAATTTATAGTAAGTAGCAGCACGATAAGAAACTCCCTGCTGCTTTTCATCAAGCTCTTTTAAAATCCCATAGTTAAGCATCTTCTTACGAAAATTCCTTTTATCCAGCTTTTTGTTGAGAATGGCTTCGTATAAATTTTGAAGCTGGGTAAGGGTGAACTTTTCGGGTAATAGTTCGAACGCTATCGGCCGGTAAGTGATCTTTCTTTTTATCTTCTGAAGGCTTTTCTCAAAAATCTGGGTATGGTCAAAAGCAAGCTTAGGTAAATCAGAAACCGGATGCCAGAATGCTTTTTTTACGAATGGAGAGGTTGGCTTTAAATCCTTCTTTCCGTTAAGTTGTATCATTGCATAGTAGGCAACTGTTATCAGGCGTCCTTGCGGATGGCGGTCAACATCGCCGAAGGTATAAAACTGCTCCAGGAATATATCTCTTAAACCGGTGAAGGTATAAAGTATCCGCTTCGCTGCTTCTTCAATACTTTCGTCGCGGTCAACGAAATATCCGGGCAAAGCCCACCAATCTTTAAAAGGCGGATCGTTCCGCTCGATTAAAAGAATTTTAAGCACACCATCCTCGAAACCGAAGATTACACAGTCTATTGAGAAGACCGATTCAAATTTAGGCAGTTCTGGTTCCAAAACAATTTCTATTATGATTGTTGTCACAAAAATGGAAAAAATAATCAAAACTTTCGCTTAGTGTAACACTTACACCTTATATTCGCCAATAATTAAAAAAATCAGTAATGGCCAGTATAAAAAAGATCGGTGTTTTTACTTCAGGGGGAGACGCACCAGGCATGAATGCTTGTGTTCGTGCAGTTGTACGTACCGGCATTTATCTTGGAAAACAAGTAGTTGGTATACATCAGGGCTACCAGGGGATGATCGATAAGAAGTTCATTAACATGGACGCCCGCTCGGTAAGGAATATTATTCAATTAGGAGGAACAGTACTTAAAACAGCCAGATGCGCAGAATTCAGAACTCCTGAAGGCCGCGAGAAGGCATATAAAAATCTTGTTGAAGAAGGGATTGATGCTCTTGTACCAATCGGTGGTGACGGAACGTTCACAGGGGCTGAGTTTCTATCGAGAGAGTTCGGCATTCCGGTAATTTGTGTTCCGGGAACGATTGATAATGACCTTTATGGTTCTGACTTCACTCTTGGTTACGACACTGCTACCAATACAGTAATTGAGGCAATCGACAAAATCAGGGATACAGCAGCTTCACACGACCGTCTTTTCTTTGTTGAAGTTATGGGCCGCGATTCAGGATGTATCGCTCTGCATGCCGGTGTTGCCGGAGGAGCAGAAGCTATTCTTCTTCCTGAAAAAGAAACGGCGATTGACGACCTTATAGTTAAGCTCGAAGAAGGAGCATTGAGCAAAAAGAGTTCCTGTATTGTGATTATTGCAGAGGGAGACAAAAACGGCGGAGCTTACAATGTTGCTAAACGCGTAAAAGAGAAGTTTGATTTTTACGATATTAAAGTAACTATCCTTGGACACCTTCAGCGCGGCGGTACACCGAGCAGCTTTGACAGGGTGTTGGGTAGCCGTATGGGTTATGCCGCTGTAAATGCTTTAATTGCTGGTGAAACAAGGAAGATGGTTGGCTTGAAAGGAAACATGATTCAGCTAACCGACCTTGAAGAAGCAATTCATAATCACTCCTTCAAGCTGGAAGAAGACTTATTAGAAATGGCTAAAATATTGTCTATTTAGTTATTAGTATGATTGCTGTTGTTTATAGCGGATCACGAAATGCAGACTGGAAACTTTCAGATAAGGGAAGGATTGTTTGTGATCTTAAAACAGCAGGAATAAATCCTTTTTTTAATGACGAACGGGCAATAACCAGCATCCTTAATAAAAACAATCAGCTGATCAACCATGCTGAAGAAATAAAACGCATTTATTTCTTTGGAGCAGGGGCTTCTTCTAAGGAACGGCAACAGGTGGTAGCAAACGCTTTCAGCGGTTTCTTCAGAAACAGTAAAATATCTATTGCACACGATCTAAAGGCAGCCGCTCTGGCTACCTGCGGCGATTCGCCCGGAATAGTGGGAATATTAGGGAGTGGTGCAAACGCTGCTTATTTTAACGGCAAAAAGATAAAACAGAACAATTTCGGGATGGGTTATATCCTTGCTGATGAAGGCTCTTCAAACTGGCTCGGACGCTCACTTCTCAGAGATTACTTTACTGGAGTATTGCCTAAAGAATTCGAAGATCGGTTTGTTCAAAAATATAATCCCGACAGAAAGCTTATTCTCGACAAGATTTACAAACAAACAAGTCCTGTATTATTTTTAAGTTCGTATACCGACTTTCTGATAGAGAACTTAGATCAGCATTACGTCAGGAATCTTGTTAAAACAGGATTCAAGCTTTACTTCGCAAATTATATTATGCCTCTGGCTGAAAAATACCCCGGACTGCCTCTGCATTTTACAGGGCCGGTTGCTGCGGGCTTTCAACAAGCATTAAATGAGACAGCGATTGAAAACAATCTTACGATATCGTCTATTATTAAAAGACCTATTTATAATATATTGAATTATTACACCAATAAAAATTAACAAACATGAAAGTAGGAATTAACGGATTCGGCCGCATTGGTCGCCTGGCATTCAGAGCTGCAGTTGATCGCAGCGATATTGAAATTGTTGGAATTAATGATCTTGTTGAGCCAGAATATATGGCTTATATGCTTAAATATGACTCGACTCATGGCCGATTCAATGGAACTGTAGAAGCAAAAGATGGCAACCTGATCGTAAACGGAAAAACTATCCGCGTTAC
>DALYUO010000019.1:14926-17959 GCA_031981225.1 Pararcticibacter sp. | reverse complement strand
AAAAGATCCTGCAAACCTTAAATGGAATGAAGTAGGTGCTGAAGTTATCATTGAATCAACTGGTTTATTCTTAACCCAGGAATCAGCAGGAAAACACATCCAGGCTGGTGCTAAGAAAGTAGTTATGTCTGCTCCTGCAAAGGACGATACCCCTACTTTTGTTATGGGTGTAAATCACAAAGAACTGAAAGCTGACCAGGCTATCGTTTCAAACGCTTCTTGTACAACAAACTGTCTTGCTCCTATCGCTAAGGTATTAAACGATAAGTTTGGTATTATCGAAGGCTTAATGAGCACTATCCACGCTGTAACTGCTACTCAGAAAACAGTTGACGGTCCTTCAGCCAAAGACTGGAGAGGCGGACGTGGTGCTTATCAGAACATCATCCCTTCTTCAACTGGTGCTGCTAAAGCTGTAGCTCTTGTAATTCCAGCTCTTAAGGGTAAACTTACAGGGATGTCTTTCCGCGTACCTGTTCCTGATGTATCGGTTGTAGATTTAACTGTACGTCTTGAAAAAGCTGCTTCTTATGCAGATGTTAAAGCAGCAATGAAAGAAGCTTCTGAAGGCGAATTAAAGGGCATTTTAGGCTACACTGAAGATGACGTAGTATCACAGGATTTCTTAACTGATGCACGTACTTCAATTTTTGATGCTAAAGCAGGCATCGCTCTGAACGATAACTTTGTAAAAGTTGTTTCATGGTACGATAACGAATGGGGATATTCTAACAAGTTAATTGACCTTGTTCAATTGATCGGAACATTATAATATTCCATCATAGATACAAAAAGAGGCCGGAATCTTATGGTTCCGGCCTCTTTTTGTATTGATGTAAGTGTATGTTCAAGCTTGCTAAATCACAATGTCAAAAGAAAGCGGCTTCTCTACCAGAACTTGGCGTTTCTGTTAAACCTTTTCAATATAAGGCCTGATAATGGAGGTAAATGTAATACTGCAGATTGTTCCCTTCCCTGCCAGGGAACTTGCTGCGTAGTTATCGCGTAATTCAGATCGAATCCACTTCCGTAATACTTCTCTTCGTCTGAATTAAAGACTACCTGCCAATCGCCATGATAAGGCAGGCCCACGCGATAATTATATCGAGGAACGGGCGTCAGATTAAGCACAATTACCAGCTTATCTTCTGCTATTTCTCCTTTGCGACTATAAACAAGTACTGAATTTTCTGCATCACCAGACTCTATCCATCTGAATCCTTCCCATTCAAAATTCTTTTCATATAATGCACCTTCTGTGCGATATAACGAATTTAATTCCTTTACGACTTCTTTTATTCCCTGATGCGGCTTGAACTGTAAGAGATGCCAGTCCAGCGATTGCTCAAAATTCCATTCGTTGGTTTGACCAAATTCACCCCCCATAAATATGAGCTTAGTGCCCGGATGCGTAAACATATAAGTATAAAGCAGCCTTAAATTGGCAAATTTCTGCCATTCGTCACCAGGCATCTTGTATATAAGAGACTTCTTACCATAAACTACCTCATCATGCGATAGGGGAAGCATGAAATTCTCAGTAAAGGCATAAACTGTACTGAAAGTGATGTCGCCATGGAAATACCGCCTGTGAATAGGATCCTGGCTAAAGTATTTTAGGGTATCATTCATCCAGCCCATCATCCATTTCATGCCGAAGCCTAGTCCTCCGGTAAACACCGGTTTGCTTACGCCCGGAAAAGCTGTCGACTCCTCTGCAATGGTTTGTACATCGGGAAACTGTCCATATACAGCAACATTTAGCTCTTTCAGAAAACTAATTGCTTCCAGGTTTTCGCGTCCTCCAAACTCATTTGGAATCCACTCGCCTTCTTTTCGCGAATAATCCCTGTATAGCATGGAAGCAACGGCGTCGACTCTTAATCCGTCAATATGATAACGATCGATCCAGAATAGGGCATTACTTATAAGAAAAGATCTAACCTCATTTCTTCCATAATTGAAAATATAAGATTTCCAGTCGGGGTGAAATCCTTCCTTTTCATTCGAGTGCTCATAAAGATGAGAGCCGTCAAAACGGAACAGCCCATGCATATCTCCGGGAAAGTGAGAGGGTACCCAGTCGAGAATGATCCCTATGTCATTATTATGGAGTTGTTCAATGAGATACATTAGGTCCTGAGGAGTTCCGTACCTTGATGAGGCGGCAAAATAGCCCGTAACCTGATATCCCCAAGAGGGATAGTACGGATGCTCCATAAGGGGCATAAACTCAATGTGAGTGAACCCCATTTCCTTTATGTAAGGCACGAGCTTATCGGCAACAAGACGATAACCAAGAAATTCGTCGGGAGAATCAGGACTTCGCATCCAGGAGCCTAAATGAATTTCATACACAGACCAGGGTTTCTTCAGGCCATTTCTTTCAAAGCGGCTTTGCATCCATTCCTCATCCGTCCATTCATACCATGTATCCCACACAATCGATGCAGTATGAGGCGGCAACTCCCACCTAAGCGCATAAGGGTCCGACTTCTCCAGCTCTTCGCCCGAACTTGAGCGGATAAAGTATTTATAAACTTCACCAACACCTATATCAGGGATGAAACCTTCCCATATACCCGAGCTGTCCCAACGCGGATTTAGACAATGAGCATCCCTGTTCCAGCCATTAAAATTTCCGATAACAGAGACTTGCCGGGCGTTTGGAGCCCAAACTGCAAAATACGTTCCGGTTCTTTCGCCTTCTGGTTCTACAACATGCGACCCAAGTTTTTCATACAGCTTATAATGTTTACCTGCTTTAAACAGATGAATATCATAGTCAGTTAAACGGGAATATGATCTGACATTGTTTTGTAAAGAAGTATCTAAACTTTTTTTCCTGGACTTCATATATGTTTACCTGAATTCTTTAACACCTGTATGTTGCTGAAGTTTTAGCAGAAGGAAACTATTAAAACTTCTTCTTGGTTTCCTGTTCTGATTCTCTAAATTCTATAGATTTCATCTTCGTTATTGTTTGCTTGATTACTGAATCCGGAGGTAATTCAGCTTTTATTGGTCTGGTAA
>DALYUO010000019.1:14480-14916 GCA_031981225.1 Pararcticibacter sp. | reverse complement strand
TAGTATCCTGCTCCTGAGCTTCAAAGATAAACAAATCCGGGGAATTGAGAAGGGATTACAAGATTCGGGATGTGATAGCAATGAATCAGGATAAAAGCATTTATATTTACATATATGAAAGCTTTGAAAGCTATTTTAGCGCTCGTGCCGGCAATTGGCATTATAGCTTTGTTTAACGCAAAAATGGGAAATATACCCCCTGTCGGTAAATTCCTCGACCCCTTTCATGGATTCTGGCATAATGCTGAGAGCAAGAACAATACAGACGACGTCATCCAGTTAAAAGGGCTCAAAGGCAAGGTTCAGGTGGCCATTGACGATCATATGGTCCCCCACGTGTTCGCTGAGAATGAATACGATCTCTACTTTGCGCAGGGATACATCACAGCCAGGCATCGTTTATGGCAAATGGATTTTCAGACACGTTATGCCGGTG
>DALYUO010000019.1:11922-14467 GCA_031981225.1 Pararcticibacter sp. | reverse complement strand
CCTATCTGAGGTTATAGGGGAGAAAGCGATAGAACTCGACCGCTATCAGCGTCGTATGGGCATGGTATATGGGGCGGAGAACATGTTGAAAGAGCTTGAAAAATTTCCGGTCATCAAGCGAATGACAGAGGCATACGCCGATGGTGTGAACGCATATATCCATACGTTACGCCCTCAGGACTATCCCATTGAATTTAAAATACTCGATTATAAGCCAGAGAAATGGACTCATCTGAATACCGCACTGCTTCTCAAACTAATGTCTGCTACGCTTGCCGGGGGCTCAGATGAGTTTTACCTGAGCAATGCTCTCCGCAAATTCGGCAAAGACACGATAGAGAATTTATTCCCCGACTTCCCGTTCAAAAACGATCCGATTATTCCGGCGGGGACCAAATGGAATTTTAAACCGGTCGCTGTTCCACCAGTTCCGGCAACAGAATACGGGGCGGTTAATCCTTCCGTGGTCACAACTAAAAAGGAAGAAGGAATAGGAAGCAATAACTGGGCTGTGTCTGGAGCTAAAACTGTTAACGGCTATCCCTTGCTAGCAAACGACCCGCATCTTGAACTCAGTCTTCCCTCCATATGGTATCAGATTCAGATGGCAGCACCTGGTTTAAACGCCTACGGGGTATCTATTCCCGGTGCGCCCGGCGTCATCATAGGATTTAATCAAAAAGTTGCATGGGGAGTTACTAATGTAAATGCAGACGTCCTCGACTTTTACAGCATACAGTTCAAAGACAGCAGCTGCAAAGAATACTGGCATAATAATCGATGGAATAAAACAAAGATCCGGATTGAAGAGCTAAAAATCAGAGGCAACAATTCTATTCACGACACGGTTTACTATACCCATCACGGGCCAGTGGTATATTTAAACAAGCCGAAGAACTTTACAAAGGCCCGGAATATTCCCCAAGGTTATGCGCTCCGGTGGATCGCACATGACCCTTCGGTAGACGTTGCAACCTTCTATTATTTAAACCGTGCAAATAATTACGCTGACTATCGTAAAGCGTTGACATACTACACTGCTCCGGCACAGAATTTCGTCTTTGTAAGCATAGACAACGACATTGCTATTAGTCCTAACGGCTATATTCCATTAAAATGGCATGCTCAGGGTAAGTACCTTCTCGACGGCACAAAAACAGTGAACGACTGGCATGGCCGGATTCCCGCTAATCAGAATCCGATAGTAAAAAATCCCCCTCAGGGCTTTGTGAGTTCCGCCGTCTACAGATAAATCTTATCCCTATTATATAAACTGGGAGTTCTCGGGATATGAACGTGCTCACCGGATTAATACACGTCTTGCCGTTATGCAACGTGCTACTGTTGACAGCATGAGAAACCTTCAGAATGATAATTATAGTGTACATGCCGGGAATGTATTGCCCTTAATGATCAGGTTAATTAATACTACCCGGCTAAATGCGAGCGAAAGAAGGGCTTATAATATTGTGAAGAACTGGAACAAATACTTTGACAGTAAAGAAGTTGGTGCCTCTATATTTGAAATCTGGCAAAAGGATGTCTATAATAAAATATGGTCTGACGATTTCACGGGGTCTAACGCTCCTATGCGTTTCCCCTCCAGAGACCGTACCGTACACTTACTTCTGGAAGAAGAAAATGCCAGGTGGTTTGATGATACAAGAACACCGGAAAAAGAAAACAGGAGCGATATCGTAGAGGCGGCATTTAAGTTTGCTGTTGACAGCCTCGAACGACGATTCGGACCGATAAGCGCGGAGTGGCAATGGGCAAACGTTAAACAAAGCCATGTACCTCACCTCGCCAAAATAGCAGGGTTTGGGTCAGCCGTTTTATTGAACGGAGGATCAAAAACATCGGTAAATGCACTGTCGGAAAGTCACGGCCCGTCCTGGCGCATGGTGGTCGAGCTGGGTAAAGAAACAAAGGGATACGGAGTATTTCCGGGAGGCCAGTCGGGCAACCCGGGCAGCTTCTATTACGACGATATGATAGACACCTGGACCGAGGGACGGCTCAATCAATTGCTATTCCTTAAGTCGGCCAACGAAAAGACGAAACAAATTATTCAGCACATCACTCTCGAAAAAAAATAGATCTTATTATGCTTACCCGTCTCATTTCTCTAGCCTCTTTGATACTTCAATTCTTCCTGCCCTGGTGGATCATCGGCCCCGTAGCTTTCCTGTTTGCTGCCTGGATGGCCAGGAGCCCCTCTCACGCTTTTAAAACGGGCTTCAATGCCATCTTTATCCTGTGGTTGATTATAGCCTTGATTAAAACCTTGCCCAATGACAACATCCTCGCCAATCGTGTAGGACAGATGTTCATGCTTCCGGACTGGTCACTTAACTGGATCATTGTCCTCTTGCTGACCGCAGCGGCAGGAGGATTAGTTGCTGGCATAGCGGCCTTCGCGGGCTATTTCTGGAGATTTGTTTTCCCTAAGAACAGGTGATGATTCAGCGATTCTGATTATTGAGGGCATTCTTCCTATCTTTGCGGGGTGAAGAGTGACTTTTCAAAACCGTTTTTTTCAATT
>DALYUO010000019.1:9753-11840 GCA_031981225.1 Pararcticibacter sp. | reverse complement strand
AGGTAAGTGAAGTCAGCCAGATCCCCTTCCTGCCGGTAGAGTTTTTTAAATCCCATGCCGTTACCAGCGGCGAATATGAACCGCAGATTATTTTCAGCAGCTCGGGAACTACAGGAATGTTACAAAGCAGGCATCTTGTAAAAGAATTAAGTTTATATGAGGAAAGCTTCATGAGCGGCTTTAATTTTTTTTACGGCGACATCAGCCAATACACTATTCTCGCCTTGCTCCCCTCCTACCTCGAGAGGGAAGGCTCGTCGCTCATCTACATGGTAGACGAACTCATTAAACGAAGCGGGCAGGCTTTGAGCGGTTATTTCCTTCATAATCATCTGGATCTTTATACAACACTTGAAAGATTACAGGCAGAAAAGCAGAAGGTAATTTTAATAGGCGTAACATACGCACTTCTTGACTTCATTGAGAAATACCAGGTCCGCTTTCCCGAATTGATTGTGATGGAAACAGGCGGAATGAAAGGGAAGCGTAAAGAGATGATCCGGTTTGAACTCCACGAAATACTATGCGGGGGCTTCGGCGTTGCTTCTGTTCATTCTGAATATGGAATGACCGAGCTGCTCTCTCAGGCATATTCCAAAGGAGACGGAGTATTTCAAGGTCCGCCCTGGATGAAGGTGCTGAGCCGTGACGTAAACGACCCGTTAAGTTACCTGGAATACGGACGTACAGGGGGTATCAATATAATAGACCTGGCCAACCGGTATTCCTGCTCCTTTATTTCAACCCAGGATCTTGGAAAAGTACATCCAGATGGAAGCTTCGAAATAGCGGGACGCTTTGATAATAGTGATATCAGAGGCTGTAACCTGCTGGTACAATAGGGTTGTGAGTTGAAGGTTGTGGGTTGAAGGTTGTTTAATGAGAACTCCGGGCCTGGAACACCTAACCTGCAACTCACAACACCTAACCTGCAACTCACAACACCTAACCTGCAACTCACAACTCGCAACCCGCACATGCAACATGCAACCCGCAACTCACAACCTTCAACTCACAACCTTCAACCCGCAACCCCCTATTCGGCAATCAAAAGAAAGTAGTTCTTTCTACCTTTCTGGACGATCAGGAATTTACCCTTAACAAGCTTATCCGCATTAATCATTTCTGCAGGATCACCTACTTTTTGCCTGTTAACCGTAACACCTCCGCCTTGTATCATCTTGCGGGCCTCTCCTTTTGAAGGAAAAACTTTAGTTTGTTCAGCAAGAAGATCGGTTACGTTAATACCATTGTTAAGCTGTTCTTTCGATCTCGTAAAATGCTGGACACCTTCAAAAACTTCCAATATCTCCTCGTCTGTCAGTTGTTCAAGGAAGTCGACCGGCCCGGTGCTGAATAGGAACTCTGACGTATTCAGGGCTTTCAGCAACGCTTGTTCGGAATGGGTCCTTATTGTTATTTCCTGCGCCAAGGCCTTTTGAAGGGCACGCTGGTGAGGAGCAGCGTCGTGTTCTTTCTCTATAGCATCAATTTCTTCTTTAGATTTCAGGGAAAAAATACGGATCCAGTTTTTAGCATCACTATCACTGGTATTTAACCAGAACTGATAGAACTTGTATGGGGATGTCCGCTTGGCATCGAGCCATACAGCGCCACCTTCTGTTTTTCCAAACTTTGTGCCGTCAGCTTTCTTTATCAGTTGAGTGGTTATTGCAAAAGCACTTCCTCCCTCCTTGCGGCGGATCAGTTCCGTACCGGTAACAATGTTACCCCACTGATCAGAGCCACCCATCTGCACCATACATCCTTTATTCTTCCAGAGCCAGTAAAAATCGTACCCCTGCACTAACTGGTAGCTAAACTCGGTGAACGACATTCCTGTTTCTCCTTCGAGACGTTTCTTCACAGAATCTTTAGCCATCATATAATTCACCGTGATATGTTTCCCTACATCCCGGATAAAATCAAGAAAATTGAAATTCTTAAACCAATCGAAATTATTCACCATTTCGGCACTGTTAGCCCCGCAGTCGAAATCCAGAAACTTCTTTAACTGATTTTCGATACACGCAACATTATGCTTCAATATATCTTCAGAGAGCAGGTTACGTTCCGCGGACTTTCCT
>DALYUO010000019.1:6629-9743 GCA_031981225.1 Pararcticibacter sp. | reverse complement strand
ACGTGAAGCGAATCGGCAGTAGGATCGAAACCAATATAGCCCGAAGCCATCCCTTTATTCAGTTCTTCTTCAGTTCCGGGCATTATATCCTGCAGCATGCCTCTCCAGCGTAGTTCTTCTATAAAATTCATCTTTTGTTAAAAATGTAATGGTGTGCAAAGATAGAAAAACTATAAAACTCGTGATCCTAAAACGCAATCGTTCACAAAATAAAACCAGTATGATAAAACTGATGTTACATGGAGTATGGCAGAAATTAAAATAACAAATCAGGAAACGCTCTCTGATAAAAAATACAGACTGGATCGTTTTGAATTTGAGAAGACGCAAAACGGCAAGACCGAAAAGCAGGAGCGCGAAATATACTTTCGGCCGTCGGCTGATCCGGAAAGAAAAACGGTATTATTGACGCGCCAGTTCCGCCTGGCTGTTTACCTCAGTCATAAAAAACCTGACATGATTATTGAAGCCTGCGCAGGTGTAATTGATGATGGAGAATTCCCTGAACATGCCATCGTCCGTGAAGTAGAAGAAGAAACCGGATACCGGATTTCGGAAATCAGGCAGGTAGCAGAAGGCTTCACATCTCCCGCCTCTTTTATGGAATATGTATACTTCTTTACGGGCATCTATTCATCCGACATGCGTGTAAATGAAGGAGGAGGAAAGAAAGACGAAGGTGAAGACATAGAACTCGTTGAGGTTTCTTTCTCAGAAGCGCGGAGGATGCTTGACGCGGGGGAAATCAGGGACGTGAAGACGATCCTGCTGCTGCAACATGCCGCGCTAACCGGGCTGCTATAAATCCCACCCGCCTTTTCCACAAGGTCGTTGATGAGATACCCATAAATTCAAGTAATTTCTTTATCTTGTACCATGGTTGACCAGATAAGGGGAGGATGAATTTTTTGTCGCATTTTTATTTTGACCGGTACAGTGAGAATCCAGAACGGATTATAGGGATGGTATTGCCCGATCTGGTTAAGAACGCGAGAAAAGATTGGTGTCTTCGACCCGAAAAACATCAATACCTATTTACGGCCGACAGGAAGTTAAATAGTATTCTCGAGGGCTGGAAACGACATCTCGAGGTTGACCGCTACTTCCATTCATCCGACTTTTTTCATTCCCACACTCAAAACATCAAGGCGCTAATAGGGCCTTTTTTAATAAATGCAGAAGTGCGGCCTTCATTCGTTGCGCATATTGCTCTTGAGTTGATGCTCGACAGCCTTCTTCTCAAAGAGAGCATTGTTGAGACTAATCAGTTTTACAAATATCTCTCCGAAGCAGAAGTTCCGTCAATTAAAATCTTCCTGGAGTTAAACGGCATTTCTGATACAACACCGTTCTTCAATTTCCTTGATGAATTTATCAGTTCCGCCTACCTTAACCAATACAACGATTCTGGCCATATCATATACGCAATAGGTCGTATTTGTATGCGTCTTTGGACTAATCCTTTTTCCGACACTCAAAAACTTCAGCTGACGGCTGTTTTATTGTCCTATATGGAAAAACTTGAAAAAGATTACATGGAGATTTTTGATCAGATCGAAAGACGGCTCAATCCGTATACCTGATCTTCACAACGATCTTTTTTACTGCATTGTCTTCGTTTACCTTAATATTGGGCCGGTGAGCATCCCCTGGAAAAAAAAGAAAGAACGTATCAGGCCCCGTAAGGTAAAATTTTCCGTCAGCATCATAAATCGCCACGTCTTTTTTTTCATTATAAGGATCTATAACGCGTGCTTTAGATACAGGGGCAACTCCCATTTTCTCGGTACCTTTATAGGTATACTGCAGGTCTATTGTATGCCGATGGGCTTCCCATTTCGTATTTTCAAAATCACGCATCGGCCCCACTGTTACATTAACATATACATTGTTGCTATCAAGGGGATATTTTCCCGGAGCGATTTTATCAAAGTCAGTTTCCTTTAGAAACTTAAAAGCGCTGTCCCACCAAGCTTTATTCTTATTATACTGGCTTTCAAACTCATGACGATTAACAGACACATGGGGATAGAGCTTCATGCCATTATACCACTTGCCATGCATGAACCATTTTTCAGTCTGACGCACCGATGAGCACGCGCTTAACATCATGGCGACGCAAAAAAATAATATACCTTGTTGCAAAAAATACCTTTTCATTTAAGAGCAATAATAGCGATTTTAGCACAGGATCTAATGAACTGCATACATTGATTTTGAAAAAGTCTTATCTTCGTTCCCATGCCGCTTTTTGAGATTAAAGAACGAATGGATGCACTGGTTAAGGAACTGAACCAGCACAATTATAACTATTATGTACTAGCGCAGCCAACAATATCAGACTACGATTTCGATAAAAAGCTTGAAGAGCTTTCGGAACTGGAAAAACAGCATCCCGAGCTGCAGGACCCCGACTCTCCAACACAGAAAGTGGGAGGAGAAATTACGAAAGAATTCAAGACAGTAAAGCATAAATGGCCAATGCTTTCACTGGGAAACACATACAGTGAGCAGGATTTACGCGAGTTTGATGAAAGGATCCGAAAATCAATAGGTAGCGACTTTGAATATGTCTGCGAACTGAAGTTCGACGGGCTTTCCATGAGCCTTACGTATGAAGACGGTAAACTGCTGAGGGCAGTAACACGTGGCGATGGAACACAGGGCGACGATGTTACAACCAATATCCGGACAATTAAACGAATTCCTGGAAAACTAAAGGGCACTGGATATCCCGATAACTTCGAAATAAGAGGGGAAGTGTTTATGCACCGGGCAGCATTCGAAAGGCTTAATTCTGAACGAATGAAAAACGACGAAGTTCCTTATGCTAATCCCCGCAATTTTGCAGCAGGAACCGTTAAGTTACAGGACTCGGGGGAGGTAGCCCGACGACCACTGGATTGCTTCCTGTATTTTCTTTACACTGACCGGAGACTCTACCGGACTCATTGGGAAAGCCTCAATGCGGTTAAAGAATGGGGATTCCACGTCTGCGAACACAACAAGCTTTGCCGCAATATAGATGAGGTGCTTGATTTTATTCATTACTGGAGTGAGAACCGCTTTAACCTTAGTTATGATATAGATGGCATTGTATTAAAGGTAAACAGC
>DALYUO010000019.1:0-6619 GCA_031981225.1 Pararcticibacter sp. | reverse complement strand
ATGAACTGGGCTTTACAGCTAAATCCCCCAGATGGGCCATTGCGTATAAATATAAAGCAGAAGAAGCAGAAACGATCCTTGAGAGTGTCAGCTACCAGGTGGGGCGTACCGGTGCTGTAACGCCCGTGGCTAACTTAAAACCTGTTTTACTTGCAGGCACCACTGTAAAAAGAGCAACGCTTCACAACGCCAACGAAATAAGTCGGCTGGATCTGCACGAAGGAGATGCCGTTTTTGTCGAAAAAGGTGGTGAGATCATTCCTAAGATTACTTCAGTTAACACATTGAAAAGGCAATCAGGCAGCGAGAAAATAATTTACCCTGATGTTTGTCCCGAATGCGGGAGTAATCTGATCCGAAGAGAAGGAGAAGCCGTTCACTATTGTCCTAACGACGAAGCATGCCCTCCTCAAATTACTGGAAAAATCCAGCACTTCATCAGCCGGAAGGCAATGAACATAGAAGGCATGGGTAGTGAAACGGTCGAAACACTCTACCGTAAAGGGCTAATAGAACATATAAGCGATTTGTATTTGCTTCACGAAAAAGCAGATGCTTTAAAAGAGATGGACCGCTTTGGCGAGAAGTCGATCAGCAACATGCTTGAGGGGATCGAACGCTCTAAACAAATGCCCTTTGAAAAAGTGCTTTTCGGTCTCGGGATCCGGTACATTGGTGAAACCGTAGCACGAAAAATAGCAGCTTATTTCAAGAATATAGACAGTTTGATGAGCGCTACTTATGACGAGCTCATTTCAGTAGATGAGATCGGCGGACGAATAGCCGAAAGTATTATTGCTTACTTCAAAGATCCCAGACACGTCGAACAGATTGAAAAGCTCCGGACTGCAGGTCTGCAGTTTGAGGCAGAGGAAAAAGTGGTTCTACTCGCAGGCAGCAACCTGGAGGGAAAAACATTTATCATCTCCGGGGTATTCGAAAACTTCAGTCGTGATGAACTTACCGCACTGATAGAATCAAATGGCGGAAAAATACTGAGCAGTATCTCCGGAAAGCTAAATTATCTTGTAGCCGGAGAAAACATGGGACCTTCAAAGCTAGAAAAAGCTAAAAAATTAAACATCCCGATAATCACAGACAACGAACTATTGAGTATGATAAGCAATTAACGCTGTATAAACGGTAAAACGGAAGAAGTCAACAACTAAATCGTGCAGGAAAAGCTATTAAATAGCAAAAAAATTAAGAAATAGCACTAAATTCGCGTCCAGCTTTATAAAGCCCAACAGGAACAGAGGATAATGAATAAATTTTACGGAACCGGGGTGGCAATGATAACCCCGTTCAATGCGGATGGATCCATTGATTTTGATGGATTAAAAAACCTAATAAATTTTCAGATTGAAGAAGGAGTAGAATATCTGGTATCGCTGGGTACTACAGGAGAATCAGCTACTTTAAGCAAAGATGAAAAAAAAGCAGTCTGGGAGTTTACGGCTGAAACAGTAGCAGGAAGAGTTCCGTTGGTTGCCGGCATTGGCGGTAACGCTACGTACGAGGTTACTGAAAGCATAAAAAAGTTTAACACTCAGGGTTACGATGCGATCCTTTCGGTTAGCCCTTACTATAACAAACCCATTCAGGAAGGCATATATCAGCACTATAAGGCAATAGCAGAAATATCGCCTTTGCCAGTGATCCTTTATAATGTTCCGGGGCGTACCGGCAGTAATATTGCTGCGGATACAACTCTTCGTCTCGCCTCTGATTTCAAGAACATCATCGCTATAAAAGAAGCTTCAGGCAATTTCGAACAGTTTAATATTGTGCTGAGAGACAAACCTGAGGACTTTCTGTTCATCTCGGGCGACGATCCTCTAACTCTTCCACTCATCGCATTGGGGGCAGCAGGAGTAATATCGGTAGCAGGAAACGCGCTTCCGGGTCTATGTTCTAACATGGTCCGCTTATGCCTTCAAAAAAAGTTTGATGAAGCTTTGCCTATCCATTTCAGGCTTACGAATTTCCTTAAACTCCTTTTCTGCGATGGTAGCCCCGGCGGAATCAAAGCGGCGTTAAAGCATCTGAATATTTGCTCGGATACGCTTAGGTTACCACTCGTTGGTATCGGTGAGGCCACCCGGGAAAAGATAACGCAGGAACTGGCAAAATTAAAATAAAAAACCCCGGGGGATTTTACAATCAGCCGGGGGACAATTTCTTGAAGGAAACGAATGCTATTTACTGTTTTTAGATTCCTGAATCTCTAAACGAATTGCCTGAGCCAGGTTTTTTACATCCTGTAAACCTTTTCTTACCCTTGTTCCTGCAGCACTATTCCCTTTATTGTAGAATTTGTCTGCATCAGCTTCAATACCTGAAATGAGGTTTTTCAGCTCGGTAAATCTTTCATAATTTGCCATTGTAATGTTAGTTTAGTTTTATTTATTTGTTAAGCTTAGGCTAATGTAAATGGCTTTTTTGACAAAAAAAAATATTTTATTAAAAAAGAGAGGCTACGTGATTATGAATTATGGGTTATGAATTATGAGTGAAACAAAAGTCACTCATAACCCATAATTCATAATTCATCACTCCTTACGCTGTTACAACGCTTTGTTCTTTGTAATAACCGCTCTTAAGCTTTTCGAAAACCTTAGAGAATGCATCCAGAGTGACCTGAACATCTTCAAGCGTATGCGCTGCTGTTGGGATAATGCGAAGTTCTATCAGCCCTTTAGGAATAACAGGATAAACAACTATCGAACAAAAAATGCCGTAATTCTCGCGGAGATCCATCGTTATGGCGGTAGCCTCGTTCAGTTCGCCCTGAAGGAATACAGGAGTTACCATCGTATTCGTTACCCCAAGATTGAATCCTCTTTCGCGTAATCCATTTTGAAGAGAAGTTGCTATGTTCCACAATTTCTCACGCAATTCCGGACATCCCTTAAGCAATTCCAAACGCTTCTTCAAGCCCAGCACCATTGGCATTGGAAGAGCTTTAGCAAACGTCTGCGACCGCATATTATAGCGCAGGTAATTTACAATTTCCTCTGTTGAAGCAACAAATGCACCTATGCCGGCCATCGATTTTGCAAATGTTCCAAAATAGATATCTATTTCTTCAATGCAATCCTGGGCTTCATGAGTTCCTGCACCGGTCTTTCCCATTGTGCCAAAACCATGTGCATCGTCGATAAGCAGACGGAATTTAAACTCATTTTTTAAAGCAACAATCTCTTTAAGTTTGCCTTGTGCGCCCGACATTCCGAACACGCCTTCGGTAATTACGAGGATACCACCCCCAGTTTGTTCGGCAAGCCTGGTGGCCCGTTCCAACTGCTTCCTGCAGCTGTCCATATCATTATGCTGAAAAACAAAGCGCTTGCCCATATGCAACCGTACCCCGTCGATAATACACGCGTGCGATTCTGCATCATAAACAATTACATCATTCCTGTCAACCAGTGTATCGATAATAGACACCATACCCTGATAGCCGTAATTCAGAAGAAAAGCGTCCTGCTTTCCTACAAATTCTGCAAGGTCCTTCTCTAAGGACTCGTGATGATTAGAATTTCCAGACATCATCCTGGCACCCATAGGATAGGCCATTCCAAATTCAGCTGCTGCTTTTGCATCGGCCTCGCGAACTTCCGGATGATTAGCTAAGCCAAGATAATTATTCAGGCTCCAGACAAGATGGTCTTTTCCCCTAAACTTCATGTGAGGAGCAATTTCGCCCTCAAGTTTAGGAAATGCAAAATATCCATGTGCCATCTTCTGATGCTGGCCCAAGGGGCCCATATTTTTTGAGATTTTATCAAATAAATCCAATGTTATAGTATTTAAGTTATTACTCGGATTAAACGCGTAAAGTTAATAATTTTAAAAAGGTCTGCCAGCAATTATATACACCTTATTCTGCTTTATGTTTATTAGCCCTGCTTTTTAAAATAGCTTATAAACGGAAAGAGCCCTTACGTTTCCGCAAAGGCTCTTTCTGTTAGAGTGTGTTTAATCTACATTATCATGCAGAAATGAATTATTAGGTCTTATTTCTGTGATTCCCTCTTCATTGGAAAGCGTGAAACGCGATATTTGAGATTCTGAAGAGTGAGGAACCTGCTGAAGTGCCATTTGTTTTCGCTTGTACGCAGGTTCGTTTTCTAATTCCTGTAGTCCATTCGCAGTACGAAGTTTCATACTAAGATCTTTCAGACGAAGGATCCGCTCACGCGATTTACGTAGTTGCTCTTCTATCGATTCGTCAGTCTTATCCTCGTCGGGATTATATACTTCTGCGTCCTCTGTAACAACCGGATGAACGTCCGCGGCATTCTGAGGCAGTTCTTCTGTTACCGGCTCGTTAAACTGAAACTCTGATTCAGCTATCTTCAAACCAAATTCGAAAGTTGGCTCTGGCTTAACCGGCTCTTCATCCTGTAATGTATGCCTGATAACTTTTGGCTCAGAAGGTTTCTTTTCTTCAGCCTTCTTTTGAAAAAGTCCGCCAAAAAGATCTGCCTGAACCTGTGCTGAATATTTCGGTACACTCTCTGCTGCTTCTTCCTCTACTTCTGGTTCTGGCTCATCTTCAATGAACGCATTGACTGGCTTTACCATAGGGGCATTCTCAGGAGTCAGCATCGACACTTTCTTCTGATTGATCTTTTCGAGAGCCGGTTCTTCTTTTGTCTGGAAACCCGTAGCTATGATCGTTACGGAAAGTTTCTCTCCCAACGACTCATCCATACAGTTACCCCATATTAAATCGGCAGCGAGCCCGGCTTCTTCCTGGATATAGTCAGTAATAATACTTACTTCGTCCATGGAAACCTCCCTGGATCCCGAACTGATATTTAACAGAATGTATCTGGCTCCCTCTATTTCGTTATCCTTTAGTAAAGGAGATGCAAGAGCACCTTCTACTGCACGCAGCGCCCGACTTTCTCCTTCTGCCGAATAACTACCCATAATAGCGACGCCGCTATTATTCATCACTGTCCGTACATCCTTAAAGTCAACATTGATATAACCGGGTATAGTGATAATCTCGGCTATACCTTTAGCCGCTGTTGTCAATATATTATCGGCCTGTGCAAATGCTGCACTGAGGGTCAGATTACCAAAAATCTCACGAAGACGATCATTTGAAATTACAAGATATGAATCAACATATTTCTTAAACTCTTCAAGACCTTCTTCCGCCTGCATCTTCCGTCGTTTACCTTCGAAAGAAAAAGGCGTCGTTATAATTCCGACAGTCAGAATATCAAGTTCCTTGGCTGCTTTCGCAATAATCGGACTTGCTCCTGTACCGGTACCACCACCCATTCCTGCTGTAATAAAAAGCATTTTTGTGGTGCTTCCCAGCATCCGCTTCACATCCTCTATATTCTCGATAGCAGAGTTCTTCCCTACTTCAGGTATAGAACCTGCACCCATTCCTTCCGTAAGACTAGCACCCAACTGAACTTTGTTCGGAATAGGGCTTAACTCCAGTGCCTGGGCGTCTGTATTGCAGATAATAAAGTCTACACCAGTGATTCCCTGCCTGTACATATGATTTACGGCATTCCCACCGCCGCCACCAACACCAATTACTTTGATAATTGATGATTTCTCTTTTAACATTTCAAACTGCATATCGCTATTAATCAATCAAGTAGATTTGAAGTTATGATACCCTGTTACTTGTTGTAATATTAACTATTTTTGCACATAAGTTTTCCACATTTGTTGAGAATGTGGAAAACTCTTTGATTGTGGAAAAATCACTTAATATAGTCTTCATCTTTAATATCGTCCTTAATAAACCGTGCTCCGGTTTGCAGAAGTTTATCAAATAATCCGAACGTCTTTTTTGCCTTTTCAGGTTGCGGCTTCTCAACGTAAACTCCTGGCTGCTTCAGCATTTCCTCCATCTCTTCTGCCTTACAAATTCCCTTGATCAGCAAACCAATACCTGTGGCGTATAAAGGACTTTTCAGGTCGTCGTAAATATTCTTCGGCAGTACCTCGTTTTTAGCAAGGTGCTCATTTGGATAGCCCACCCGGCAATCGAGCCCTGTTACGTATTCTACTAACTGTGGGAGATGTTTTAGCTGAGCTCCGCCGCCCGTGATAACGATCCCCGCAATTAAACGTTTTTCGTAGCCCGAAGCCTTAATCTCGTAGTAAACATGTTCAATAATCTCCTCCATCCGCGCCTGAATAACATAGGCAAGGTTCTTTACGGATATCTCCTTAGGCTCGCGCCCTCTTAATCCGGGGACACAGATAATTTCATTCTCTTTGTTTTCATCAGCCAGCGCAGAACCAAACCGTGTTTTCAGAAGCTCCGCCTGGTTCCTCATCACCGAACAACCTTCCCTGATATCTTCAGTCACGCTGTTTCCTCCGAATGGTATTACCGCGGTATGGCGGATAATCCCTTCATGGAAGATGGCAATATCTGTAGTTCCGCCACCTATATCTACAAGGACAACACCAGCTTCTTTCTCTTCCTCACTTAAAACCGATTCTGAAGACGCCAGAGGCTCAAGTATAAGCTCCTGCGTTTCTAACCCGGCATTTCTCACACATTTCAGGATATTCTTTACGGCGCTTACGTGACCAGAGATAATATGGAAATTCGCTTCAAGACGAACTC
>DALYUO010000018.1:32712-36993 GCA_031981225.1 Pararcticibacter sp. | reverse complement strand
CATGGCGGACCTGCAGCGAGGGACTCCTGGGGGTTTAACTCAGAGGTGCAGTTTCTTGCAAACCGGGGTTATGCAGTTCTGCAAGTAAACTTTAGAGGATCAAAGGGCTACGGGAAAGAATTCTGGATAGCTGGATTCAAAAAATGGGGTAGCGCTATTCAGAGCGATATCACTGCGGGGGTTCGATGGTTGATTGGTGAGGGTATTGCAGATGAAAAGCGTATAGCTATTTATGGAAGCGGCTTCGGGGGATTCAGCGCTCTTTATGGATTGTGCTTTGAGTCGCCATTATATAAATGTGGTGTGTCGGAGTCGGGTTTTGTAAACTTGTTTACGTACATTAAAGCAGTTCCTCCCTACTTTAAGCCGATGCTTCAGATGTATTATGAGATGGTAGGCAATCCCGAAGAGGAGATAGATTATTTCAGATCAATTTCGCCTGTTTTCCATACAGATAAGATAAAAGCGCCGTTGCTGATCGCGCAGAACGTCAAAGACCCCAGGGTGAACGTAAACGAAACAAACCAGTTTGTGAAAGAGTTAAAAAACAGGAAAGTTCAGATAAAATACCTTGTCGGCGACAGTAATTCAAATAATTCGGAAAACCAGATGGAATTCTATCGTGAGCTTGAATTATTCCTTAATGATCATTTAAAGAAGTAGAACAGGATGAAGGCGCGAAAAACGCAGTACCGGAGAAACAGCTGGTTGAATGCCGGTTTTCTGGTATTGATCGCCCTGTCGCTTATTGTTGCGCTGGCTCTGGCGCATAGTTTGATCGAAAAGTATGTAGAGAACGAATTCAACACCCGCAAGATAGATGTTCAGGAAGAGACACTAAAGGCTTACAATGATTTCTTTCAGAACCGCGTTCCGGAGATTTCTTTCTATCAGGGATACCTCGACTCCGCTTCTGCGGTAAAATATGCTGATACCGTACTCAGAAAATACCCTTTTGTTAGCCGCCTCATCTTTTACGATACGGAAATAAGCAACCATCCAGTTAACAATGCCTTCAGGGTTTACAATTTTTCCATTGCGCCCCGTGCGGTTTACCAGTTCCGAAGGGCTATTCCCGCCGATTCTATCTTACTTTTTAAAAATGCCGGGACGGCCAATATTTCGGTAAAGGGAATGGACGAGTTTAATAAAATGGCAGTAAAATTTTCAGCATACATTGAGTCGGCTGATACGATAATAATACCGTCTTCCGCTGATTATGTCAGTACGTTCTATAACGTTACGCATAATCGGATAACTTTTATGAATATACCGCGTGAGGAAGACGTACGAATATTTAAAGATCTGATGTTTAAAGAGCTGCGACGGTCGCCGGTGTTTGAACAGGATATCATTTCATTCTGGTTGAATCCCGAACGCCTGCAAATCAGGAATACGAATAAGGAGCTTTACCAGGAAATCAGCATTAAGCCGCTGGTTTACGATTCTCTTGATACTAACCCGGAATTCTTAAGTACCGATCTTCCGCTTTCAGGGGCGTTTGCAGACTATAAATTATATTTCAGCTCATCGCGAAGCTTTTTAAAGAAGGAGATTTATCGTCGTTTTATCCCGGTTGCCTTCGTTATCCTTTTAATCTATGCAATGCTGATATTCCTTGCGTATCTCATTTACCGCAATCTGAATATAAACAGCAGGATGTTCAAACTGCAGTACGATTTTATTAATAACCTTACTCATGAATTTAAAACCCCGGTAAGCGTGATAAAGATTGCCGGAAATAATATTAAAAGCGCATCCAGCCTTTCCGAGGGAGAGCGTTTTCATTACGGTAAAATTCTCGACCAGGAGGCAGATAAACTTAATGACCTGATGAATAAACTGCTTTCTTTTACGCAGATTGAAAATCAGTCGATCAATATAAAAAGAGAAAGAATAGAATTCGAACAGTTTCTTCAGAAGCTAATAAATGGCTATCGGCTGAAATATCCCGATTTTAATATCGGGTACAAGATACAGAAGCTGGAATTCTTCGATACCGACCCCGTCCTTCTTGCCAGTATTTTCCAGAATCTGATAGATAATGCTTATAAATATTCCTTACCAGGCAGGAAAAAGCTGGACATTGACGTGTTCACTGAAAAAGGAAATGCCATCTTCCGTTTTACCGATCAGGGGATTGGAATATCAAAAAATTTTACAGGATACAAAACCAATATAATCAGCAAGGGAGCGTGGGATTAGGGCTAGCATTTTGTAAAGAACTTATTAATTTTATGAACGGAGAAATACGGTTGAAAAGCAAAGAGGGCGTAGGATCTGAATTTATAGTTATCTTACCGTTATAGATGCAAACTAAACCGTCCCCTTCTGTTATACTATAAAAACTTTTATTTAACATACACCAGGATATGAATAAGGAAATAAAGATTGCAGTTGTTGAAGACGACGAAAACCTAAGGTTTTTGGTGTCGCATCGTCTTCGGAATGAAGGATACGTGGTTTGTGAATCAGCTAATGGAGATGATGCAACAGAACTTATATTGAGCGAACAGCCCGATATAGTCTTGCTCGACTGGATGCTTCCAGGAAAACAAGGCTCTGATATTTGCCAGGAAGTAAGGGCCCAGGGGTTTGAAAAGATTATCATCATGATGACAGCAAAAGCACAGGACGTAGATAAGATAGATGCATACAATTTTGGTGTATCCGACTACGTTACAAAGCCGTTTAATATGGATGTTCTGGTGGCCTTGCTGGAGAATAAAGTGAAGTATGTGGTCAATAATGACAAGTCGGAAGTAAGCAAGTTTGGCGACATCGAGCATCATCCCCACACTCATTCGCTGATTAAAGGCGGAAAGAAAATAGAACTCACTATTTTGGAGAACCGCATCCTGTTATACTTTCTCCAGAATGTCAATAAGGTAGTTCAGCGCGAAGAACTTATGATGGTTGTATGGGGATACAATTCGGACGTGAACACCAGGACGCTGGATATGCACATAGTGAGGTTGAGAAAGAAATTAGAAGATAATCAGGATGCGCCGACTTACCTCAAAACTGTGCGCGGTGTGGGATATAAATTTGTAATATAATTACGTTGGAAATACCTGCCGGTGCTAAACTATGAGAGCAAATAGCCAGTTAAAAAGAAGAACCATAATAAACTGAAGGATCATAATACCGTCGATATAGAGAAAGTAGTAATACTCATTCTTCTTAATCGACGATTTGAATATTAAAAAGCCACTCAGTAAGATAGTAACAGTTAAGCCCCAGAAGTTAGCGTCGGGCACCTTTGTAAAGAGGAACAGCAGAGTGATGTATGCTAGAAGTAAAAGCTGGCAAAAAAGATAAGCTTTCCGTTCGCCTAATATCACCGGGATTGTTTTCAGGTTGTAGTTACGATCCTGAAACAAGTCCCTTATATCGAACGGAACAGTAATCGCTGCTATAAAGAGGAAGCGTTTTCCAACAAGGAGTATTGTGTCGGCAGCGGAGATAGTAATCAGGTTCATGGCCGCTGTTTCTACTATCGGTAAAAGCACACAGCTTAGCGACCAGATTAATGCAATGAGGAATAGCTTAAGACCCGGGATATTGCGAAGCCCGAACTTTTTTTCATTCATTGTAAATAAAGGCAGATTGTAAGCTACAGCAATAACTGCCAGGAAGAATAAGAGAATAAGAGAGGGTACCGATAAAAACAGGCCAAGGGACAACAGGGATAT
Organism: Pararcticibacter sp.; assembly: GCA_031981225.1. Taxonomy (GTDB): domain Bacteria; phylum Bacteroidota; class Bacteroidia; order Sphingobacteriales; family Sphingobacteriaceae; genus Arcticibacter. The sequence continues at coordinate 33,298 of DALYUO010000018.1, read as the reverse complement.
AATCGCAATAATAGTTAAAGTAACCATCATGCGGTAATGCCCGAAAATCCATCGAACCCTTCTGAACGGTGATTTTTTGGCGTTCGCAGGTTTTGAGAGCAGCATGCTGAAGTTGTACAATGCCAGTGTAGAGCAAAACAGTACCCCCAGTACATGCTGATCTGGCTTGATATGGAGGAGCTTATAGGTGACAAGAGCTTGTGCCACTGCACAAAGGGCGATAAAGATATTGCTGAATAGAAGAAAGTCTATAGATTGACGAATGGTCCTATTTATAAATACAGACTTGGGGTCGGGCATGTAATTTCTTATAAATTAAATACTTAAGCACGTTTTAATTCAAATATCGTAATTTCAGGCAATATTCCAACTCTTCCTGGATATCCCAGGAATCCATATCCTACATTTACATATAATTGCTGCTGCTTCTCCTGATACAAGCCCGCCCACTCTTTATAAATATACTGAACAGGGCTCCATTGATATTCTTTAGTCCTTACGCCAAACTGCATGCCATGAGTATGGCCGCTGAAGGTAGCATCAATGTCTGTATAACCAAGTACCTGTGCCCTCCAGTGGGAGGGAT
>DALYUO010000018.1:27455-32702 GCA_031981225.1 Pararcticibacter sp. | reverse complement strand
GTCCTCCGTTCCTTTAATTGAGAGGTCAAGCCTTCCATGTCTTACAAACCGGCCTGCTCCCCAATTTTCTACTCCGAGAATTGCTATTTCTTCGCCATTTATTTTAAGTCGTCTGTTCTCATTCAAGAGCAGATCGTAGCCCATATTTTTGTGTATTGTTTTAATATCAGCAAGATTCTTTGCTTTTGCAGGCGAAGGCTCCCTCCCGAAATAGTAGTCGCCATAGTCGTGATTGCCTAATACCGAGAAAACGCCAAGTGGCGCTTTTACTTTATTAAAGATATCCTGGTAATCTTTCATTTCACTGGCCACATTGTTAACCAAATCGCCGGTAAAAAAGATGAAGTCGGGCTTTTCGGCCATTAACATTTCGACCCCACCAAGCACTGCTTTTCTTCTATAGAAACTGCCTGAATGAATATCTGAGATCTGTCCCAGTGTTATACCATCAAATGCTTTCGGCAGATTAGGGAAGTATAAAGTACGCCTTTTAACCCTGTAATCATATCCTCCTTCTATAATCCCCCAGCTCAGGGAGGCAAAAGGAATAGCAGCAACGGCGATACCAGCCTTAACTAAAAACTCCGAGCGGCTTATTTTTTCAGGATTATCCTGTGCCGGGACTCCCCCGGTATGCTTGGGACCACCTCTTTTTCTTCTGGCCCATACTACCCCACGCCGGATATCATCAATGAACAGAAAAGGAAGGAAAAAAACTTTAGTCACAAAGGTGATAAAAAAAGCTACCAGTATGACTGCCCTGACAGCAAGTATCAGGTTGAGGAATATGCTGGCAAAAACTCCGGCTATAAGGAGAATGGAATACCCCCACCATATGAATTTAAACGGAGGGGAACTCTTGCTCCACCGTTTTTCTATGATGGGTGTAAGCGCCTTGAAGATATACCAGTCTATCAGTAAAAGCAGACAGCTGATGATAAGCAAGGGAATAATACGATCTGACATATAAACTAAAAAATAAACGCTCCTTACAGGAAGGGTATAAAGGTGATATTATTCTTCGTAATTTTCGTCGTCTTCATCAAATTTTGCGTTAAACAGACTATCGAACATGTCTTTAAATGCATAACCATTATCCAGATGAGATTTACTAATTTGAGAAAACTCTGAAAGCCCATGCAGCAAAAATTCCATGAGAAGTAACTTCTGACTTTCACTTAGATGAGGATGGAATTGTTTTATTACACCTTTAAGTCCCGGAACTGACAGAAGAGCTTCTTTGTATTCTTCCAGTGACTGATTATCCTGGATGTTTAAGCCATTACCCACACCAAACCAATCAACGATCTCAGCATAGGGATTTTTGCCTTTCGCCCTTTTAAGTTTCTCGGGATCTGGAAAGTACTGTAACATCAATGTTTTAATAGCCTTCCCAAGCAGAATGTTCGCAACACCGGCAGAACCTTCCTGTTCGCCTTCGTATACCAGTTCAATTTTACCGGTTATAGCCGGGATTACACCAGTAAAGTCGGAGATCCTGACAAAGGTGCGTCCTTCGCCGTTAAGCAGCATTCTTCTTTCAGCGTTGCTGATAAGGTTTTCGTATGCTGTAATGGTGAGGCGGGCAGACACGCCCGACTTTTTATCAATGTACTCAGAGTTTCGGGCCTCAAAGGCAATTTGCTCCACCAGGTCCTTTACCAGGCCATCGGCTTCGATTTTTTCTCTCTGTTCAGGAGTTAAAGAAGCTTCCTGCTGGGTGATTTTCCTCGATATTTCGATGCTTCTTGGATAATGAGTGAGGATCTGGCTTTCTATCCTGTCTTTTAAAGGGGTGACAATCGAACCGCGGTTGGTGTAGTCTTCCGGGTTGGCGGTAAAAACAAACTGAACATCAAGCGGAAGGCGAAGTTTGAAACCCCTGATCTGAATGTCTTTTTCCTGGAGAATGTTAAAGAGGGCTACCTGGATGCGAGCCTGAAGATCGGGCAGCTCATTGATAACAAAGATGCCGCGGTGTGCACGGGGAATCAATCCGAAATGAATTACCCGCTCGTCTGAATAAGCCATTTTCATCGTAGCAGCTTTAATTGGATCGACATCACCGATCAAATCAGCTACTGTTACATCAGGGGTAGCGAGTTTTTCGGTATAACGCTCTGAGCGGTGCATCCAGGCAATGGGCGTTTCGTCTCCCTGTTCTTCCAGTTTCTTACGTGCAAACCACGAAATGGCATTAAATGGATCGTCAAATAGTTCTGAATCCTCAACATAGGGGACGTATTCGTCAAGAAGGTTCACCATCAGGCGTGCGATACGTGTTTTAGCTTGCCCGCGCAGTCCCAATAAAAGGATATTATGTTTTGATAGAATCGCCGTATGCAGATCCGGAATAACGGTGTCTTCGTATCCTATGATTCCCTCAAATTCTGCTTCTTTATTCTTTAGCTGTTTTATCAGATTCTCGCGCAGCTCTTGCTTTATGCTCCGCGGTTTATAACCCGAACTCTTGAGCTCCCCAAATGTCTTTATTTCTAATAATTTACTCATCTTTTTTTGTTATAGCTGTCATACGCTGACTATCAGCCCTAAATTACCTGCAGCTGTCTGTATATATTCCGGAATCCGAGTGTCGGTAAGCTATGCCAAACCGCATTTATCTCACCGTCCTTCTCCTGTTCCTGATGTAATCCTCAAAAATGTATTCACCTAAGCCCTTAAGCGAACTATAAAAAGCCTTTCCGCCGTTTATTTCGGTTAACTTCCGGACGAATTGCTGAAGATAAGGATCGCGCGCAATCATAAAGGTAGTGATCAGAATCCTGAGCCTTTTACATTGGGCGGCCATATTAAGCGTCTTGTTTACCACTTTGCGGTCAAGACCAATACTGTTTTTGTAATATCTGGCGCCCTCCTTCAAGCAGGTAGGTTTGCCGTCGGTAATCATGAAGATCTGCTTGTTGGTGGTCTTTCTTCTTCTTAAGATGTCTGTTGCCAGTTCGAGACCTGCATAGGTGTTGGTATGATAAGGCCCAACCTGAAGATAAGGTAAGTCTTTCAATGTTATAGACCAGGCATCATTGCCAAACACTACGATATCAAGGGTGTCCTTTGGGTATTTCGTTTTGATCAACTCTGCAAGAGCCATTGCTACCTTTTTTGCAGGAGTGATCCGGTCCTCCCCGTATAATATCATGGAATGAGATATATCGATCATAAGAACTGTTGAAGTAAGCGTTTTATAATCCTTTTCTTCAACTTCAAGATCCCGTTCAGTCATCGTAAAGTCGGATATCCCATGGTTTATCTGGGCATTGTGGATAGAGGCGGTCATGTCTATCTGATCTGAACTATCTCCAAATTCAAATTCCCGCCTGTCGGCGTTTTTCTCTTCACCTAAACCCGATAGACTGGTAGTATGACTTCCCTTGCCCGACTTTTTCAGTTTCCCGAATATCTCTTCCAACGCTGATTTGCGAATACTTTGCTCCGATTTTGCAGTAATTATAAAGTTGCCTGGATTCTGGGCGTCATTGTCTATATACCCCTTCTTTTTAAGGTCGTCAATAAAGTCGCCCATACCATAGGTGTCATTCGTGATATTATACTGCTTGTCGAGTTCATTCATCCATGAAAGCGCTTCGTTTGCATCTCCCGATGTATAGTTAAGCAGTTCCATGAACAGCTTTAATAACTCATCAAATCCCCCTTTAGGAAGCTCATTGGCAATGTATTTAGAAAAAGAGTAGCCCCGCATATTGTCCTTATCTTTCCAGTTAATGATAACGGAAAATCTAAGTTAATAGTTTGAATGGTGGAACATGTTTTTGTTTTGTAAAAATGCGCTCCCAGGGTGGTATTCAATGTGCTATGTTACAAAAGCCGGCTTGCAGAATTATGGATAATGCCTTATTTCTGATTAATCAGATTTATTAGCCTTTAAACTGTTATTTACAATCTCTTCAGGCGAGTAGTCGGGGTTGGCTCCGGCTTTTGACGCAACAATGGCCCCGGCTGCGCACGCCCTTTCGAGCACGGTCTCTATAGGCAGATCCTGCAGGAGGCTGCTGATGAAGGCAGCCAGAAAAGCGTCTCCGGCGCCTACCGTATCAGCTACTTCGACCATGAAGCCCTGATGTTCATATAAACGGTTGTCGCTTACCACAAGGGCTCCTTTATCACCGAGGGTGACACATATCAAAGGAATATTTAACATACTGCTTAACAGTAATAAATTATCCCGTCGGGGTGCTTGGGGCAGGTTGCACATCCCTTCAAGATATGCGAGTTCGTCTTCGTTAATTTTTAACAGATTGCAATGCTGCATTAACTGAGTAATGGTTTCCTTGTCGAAATGAGGAGGCCTGAGGTTCATATCGAACACCCGGAATTTAGCCAAAGGAATAAGTTTCAGAAGTGTATTCCGGCTAGATTCGTTCCGGCTTGCAAGACTTCCAAATACCAGCAGATCTGAGTCTTTGACAGCCTGCTCAAGTTCTTTGGTATATTTTATTTCATCCCAGGCTACCGGCTCTTTGATGATGTAGCTTGCTTGTTGCTTTGAGTCGAGTTCTACTTCTACCAGTCCGGTTGGGAGGGAAGGATGTTCCTGAACTAAATCAGTGGACATACCTTGTGTCTGGAGGAAGGAAAGGAGTTCTTTTCCGTCATCATCACAGCCAAGGCTGCTGATCAGACGGCTTTGTATACCCTGCTTGTGCAGATGGAGGGCAACGTTCATCGGGGCGCCCCCTGCTTTTCTGCCTTCTTTAAAGTTATCCCAAAGGATTTCGCCAAATGTTATCGCATGGTGCATTCTGCCAGGGTTAAGAGTAAAAGTCTATAACAAAGCTAATACTTTTTGTCGAAGTGTATCAGGGTAGTACCCGTGTTTAGTGGAGGTTATTCCTGTTCAAAAAACAGTGTGGAAGCGATATGATCTGCAAACAGCCTCCCTTCGTTTGTTAAGATAGCTGTGTTGTTGCTGATCTCAATCCACCTCTTGCCGATAAATTCTTGAAGGTTTATTTCTGTCTGGTTGCGGTAATCATATCCGAAATCCTGCTCTACTTTATTTAAGTCCATTCCCCACATGGTGCGGAGGGAGGTCATTATATATTCATTTATCCTGTCGGCCTGACTTAATATTTCAATTTCCGCAGGTACGGTGTCCTTTAACAGGCTTTCTATATATTTAGGGTTATTGGCAATATTCCACTGGCGGCTAATACCGTTGAAGGAGTGCGCCGACGGCCCGATCCCGAGGTAAGGTATGCCTTTCCAATA
>DALYUO010000018.1:19066-27445 GCA_031981225.1 Pararcticibacter sp. | reverse complement strand
ATTAGATATTTCATAATGCTCGTAACCTGCCTCTTTTGCCGTATCCATGAGCAGCACGAACTGTTGTGCGCTCTGAGATTCGTTCATTGCCGCTTGTTTTCCTTTTTTTATGAAATGTGCAAGCGCTGTACGGTCTTCCACCGTCATGGAATACGCTGATATGTGAGGCACTTCCAATTCAATAACCTTACGGATATTCGCCTGCCATTTTTCGTCAGTCAGTAAGGGGAAACCATAAATGAGGTCGAGGGTAATGTTTTCAAACCCGGCGTCCTGTACCCGTTTTACCGAACTGTCTGCTTCGGCAGCCGTGTGAGCCCTGTTCATCCATTGAAGATCCTCTTCGTAAAAGGATTGGATACCTATGCTGAAGCGGTTCACTGATGTGTTTCTCAGGGCGCCTACATGAGCAGCGCTGAGGTCATCGGGGTTAGCCTCCATTGTAATTTCAGCATTCGGTAAAACAGTATGAGTATCGGTAACGTGCTCAATCAGCTTTTGTATTTCTGAAGCATTGAGGACAGATGGAGTACCTCCGCCAAAATAGATAGTTTCTATAACATGCCCCTCCAGGTAGCCTTTCTGCAGTTCCAGTTCCCTGTGCATACTTAGCAGCAGTTCGTCTTTATACTTCAGAGAAGTACTGAAATGAAAATCGCAGTAATAACATGCCTTTTTACAGAAGGGGATATGAAAATAGATGCCGGCCAAATTTTTATAAAATGCAAAAGTAAGAAAAAAGCCACTCCTTTTATGGGAGCGGCCTTGCAGATACAATATAAATAACCAGATGTATGTTTTTTACTTTAGGGATTGATTTCCGCATTTAAAGCGACTGCTTCTTCAAGATGGTGGTTTAACGTGGGCAGTTTGCTGGAAGCAAAGTTCCGGAAATCCTGTTTATCCGCTTTTTCTGCTCCTGTTTCAAAGAGAACGATGGCTTCCTGGTGGGAGGTAACCATCATACTTGCATAGCTTTTTTCGAAGTCTGTTCCTGTCTTTGCAGTCAGCATATCGTATTGATCCTGGTGTTTTTTCAGCATTGCTGTTGGCGCTGTAAGATTATGCTGCGTAACCAGTGCCATTAAATCTGTGGTAGCCGCACCGTGGTCTGTAAGCATATGATCGGCATACATTTCAATAGAAGCATTATCCGACTTACTCTTTGCCAGGGTGGCCGTTTGTATTTCAAACATATTTGAACTTGCAGCTTCATTCACGAAGATCTGAGACGACATCATATCTTCGTCATCGTCATCACTGCACGATTGAAGGGTAAAAATGCTACCCAGTAGCATTAGTAGTAGAAAACTCATTTTTTTCATAGGTAGGGATTTTATGTAATCTTGTATAAAGGTATATGTACATGAATTTAACTTCAATCAGAATCTTTAGTTTCCAGGTTTTTAAAATCAGGTATATTCATAAAGAAAAGTGAAATATACGTATGTTGAAAAGCTTAAGTATATTTGAAGAATAACCGAAGAATATCAACGAAATGAAAATTAATACGAATAAGATCCTAAGTCTGCTAATGGTATGCCTGCTTAGCACGACTATAACAAATGCACAGACAAAGAGCGAAAAACAAGTCGGCGAAGCAGTCGAGACCTTAAAAAAGGCAATGATTGATGGCGACCGGTCGCAGCTTGAGGCTGTGGCAGCAGAGAAGCTCAGCTACGGACATTCGGGAGGAAAGGTAGAAGATAAAGCCGCTTTTGTTGAAAGTATTGCAAGTGGTAAATCAGATTTTGTATCGATAGATTTTACTAACCAGACGATACAGGTGTCAGGTAAAACAGCGGTCGTCCGTCACCACCTGTCGGCAAAAACAAATGACGGCGGAAGCCCGGGTACCGTTAGCCTGAATATTTTGCTGGTTTTTCAGAAGCAGCATGGAAAGTGGTTGTTGCTTGCACGGCAGGCAGTGAAGGGATAAGCTAATCCCTATTGTATATTTTTACCCATTTTCTTAACTGTTCTTCTTCCTTGTCAGTAAGTTCACCTGGCTTTAAGCGCCATTGCCAATTGTTTTCCGTTGTTGCAGGGCTGTTCATCCTTGCTTTTGCGTCAAGCCCCAGCACGTCCTGTAATGGGATGATGACCGTTTTCGCTACCGAAGCGTAAGCAAGCCTGGTCATTACCTCATGTACATTTTTCGCTTTTACCTCGAAGCCGGTGTAGTCATTCAGGTTTTCGCGGATCGTTTTATCCGCATCCTTTTCAAACCATCCTCTGGTGGTGTTATTATCATGAGTACCGGTATATGCGAAGAAGTTCTGCGTATACTGATGAGGTATAGCAATTGCTTGGGGCATATCATCGCCGAAAGCAAATTGAAGCACTTTCATTCCCGGAAAACCAAAGGTATCTCTGAGTTCATAAACAGGGGCGTCAATATCACCAAGATCTTCGGAAACGAAAGGAAGCTTCCCGAGTTTTTTTTGAATGGTCCTGAAAAAGTCTTTTCCCGGACCTGGCTTCCAGATGCCATTTTTTGCAGTATCCTCAGATGCTGGAACCTCCCAATAGGCAGAGAAAGCTCTGAAGTGGTCAAACCGCAGCAAATCGAAAAGTTCTATATTCTTCCTGATGCGCTGCAGCCACCAGTTGTATCCCTGCTTTTTTAGGATATCCCATCGAAAAACAGGCATGCCCCACAGTTGTCCGTTTTCATTGAAATAGTCAGGGGGAACCCCTGCAACTCCGGTCATGTTGCCATCATTGTCAAGACAAAAGATCTCGCGGTTAGACCACACATCTGCGGAGTCGTAACTTACGTAAAAGGGCATGTCGCCGAAAAGAGCGATGCCGAGGTTATTGCAGTAAGCCTTTAAATCGTTCCATTGCGTGGCAAATATAAACTGAAGCCATCGGGCCTTATCAAGTGCATCACTATTGTTGTTCCTGAAACGATCCAGGGCCATCCTGTTCCTCAGTTTATATTCCTCCGGCCATTGATACCATGCCTGTCCCTTATGTTGCTGCTTAAGAACAATATAAAGCGAAAAATCGTCAAGCCACAGAGCTTCCTTTTTACAAAACGCTGCAAAATCTCTCTTTAGCTTACTGAAGTCGCCGTTTTGGAATTTTCGGTACGCCTTCTCAAACAGAACATCTTTCAGTTGCTCTGCTCCTTTAAAGTCGGCTTTTGACTTCAGGGGTAAATAGTAATCCTGTAGTTTTTTGGGCGAAAGGAGTCCGGCTTCTGCAAGCAGTTCGGGACTTATAAGGAGAGGATTTCCTGCCATGCTTGAGTAGGAGCTATATGGAGAGTTTCCACTTCCTTGTTCAGTAGGACTTAAGGGCAGGATCTGCCAGTATTTTTGTCCGCTTCGCGCCAGGAAGTCTGCAAACTTTATCGCTTCAGGCCCAAAGTCTCCCGAGCCGAAAGGCGAAGGAAGCGAAGTTATGTGCATCAGAATACCCGCACCGCGCTCTTTTACCTTTCTCTCCAGCTTAAGAAGAGCTAAGGGGAGGGTATCAAATATTTCTTCAACCCGGATTTCCTGTTCGGCTTTTCCTTTCACATCTGCGTTCAGGAGGTGTTCCCATTCTCCCGTCGCCGTTTCAGGCAGAAGTATCCTCGTGTTTTTCCAGTTAAGCGATTGTATTTCGCAATCCTGTTCCCCGCACAATGCGGCAATATGGAGAGGTATAACAATAATATACCAGTTTTGCTGATACCGTCGCGCGAAAGCAAGGACATTATTTTTATAGGCCCCCTTTATCTTTAGCGGAACATAATCTCCTTTTTCGAACAAAGCAGAACTCGCCGCATGCTCCTTAAGGAGTATCCCGGTGAGCCACAGTTTGATATGCCCCTCATGACGTCTCTTCCACAGGTAAGAGGGTAAGTTGCCCGAATCCTCCCGGTAACTTTCTAGCTCATTTAAAAATTGAGTACGCAGGTTGTAATCTACAGGGCGCCTGTTGTCAGGATCTACCATACTCAGGTCCCATAGCTCACAGCCCTGGTACACATCGGGGACGCCGGGACAGGTGAACTTTAATAATACCTGGGCCAGCGAGTTGACGATCCCATAGTCGGCCACTTTCTGATGAAAAGCATCGAAGCTTTTCCTGAATTTGCCCTTTGTGTCTAGCAGATTTACAGCAAAGCGTTTGGCTGCTTCTTCATAACTGGTATTGGGTTCGGCCCAGTCAGAGTTTTGTTTCGCCTCCCTCAGCGCTTTCTGTATATACTCCTGGATTCGCTCTGTAAAATTGTCTTCATCCTGGCCGGGCATCGGAAAAGCGCCGAGCAGGGTTTGATAGATGAGATATTCATCATTTAAGTCAGGCGAGCCCGATTGTTTAATGCTTTTGTTAAGGTCAAGCCATTCTTCAACGTTCTTAAGCCATTCGTCGGGAATGTCACTTAACACATTTAACCGTGCTCTTACATCTTCTCCTCTTTTGGTATCGTGAGTGGATGTTGCATTCATGGAGAGAGGCCAGTTCTGCTGCCTTTGTATCATTTTGGTGTGAAACTCATCCTGCGTCATACCAAATGCTTCCGGTGAATCGCCTACTTCATTATGAACAATAAAGCGGTTGTACGTATACATCAGGGTATCTTCAACTCCCTTTGCCATTAGAGGACCGCTAAACTGCATACAACGCTGATAGAAGTTTAAGGCCCTGGAGTTGTATTCAGTGTCTCCTTCTTTTGGTCTGTCAAGAAGGCTTTCTTCAAGTAGCTTAACGGCCGCCGTCAGCGCCGGCTTTTCGGAGCTGATACGACTGAATACTTTCCGGATAGCTTCTTCCTCTTTTCTATTTAATGGGAATGAATTTCCATAGTAGCGATAGACCGGACATTGAATAATGAATTCGCCTATGGTCCTTTTCAGGTCACCATCATGAATATGACGGGCGGATGTTCTTTTGAAAAGATCGGAGCTTAACAAAAGATTGTAGAGATTGTCAAGTTCCCCACCCATGTGCTGGTAAAGTATATGCGCCTTTTTTTCATAAATCTGTTCCTGCACTTCGCTACCTTCTCCAATCAAATCGCTGTAAAAGCCGGTAAACTGCTTTTCACTCTTTTTAGAAGTGAAAAGATTATTTACTAAAGCCAGAAAGTCGTATCCTGTGTTTCCCTGGATAGGCCAGTCCTCCGGGATCTCTTCCCCAGGTTCCAGTATTTTTTCGACTGTAATGTAAGTTTGATCTCCTACCAGTTCGCGCAACTGTTTCAGATAGGTAGCGGGGTCAAAGAGACCGTCAATATGGTCCACCCTGAGACCCGTAAAGATTTCCTTATCTACTAACGATTTGATATACTGATGATAAGTATTGAAAACTTCCGGATGTTGTATGTTAAGGCATATCAGGCCATTTACTGTAAAAAAGCGCCTGAAGGTTATATGTGTATCTGTTTCCTGCCAATTGCAGAGGCGGTATATCTGTTCTTCCGCCAGCTTCATTACCGTTTCGCTGCTGTCGTTTATTTTATTCAGACGATCTGTTATATAACTCCCAATAGTGTCGTTTTTCATTAAAGCAGATAGCTGAAGAAGAAATTCGTTCCAACCGTCAGCGTATTGCCGGGTATCTTCTATCTGATGGATCGAATGCATCTGAGAAAGAAGCTGTTGCAAGCCTTCCAATGGTTCATCTTCCCCTCCGCTTAATATGGTCGGATAAGAACGGGGGGTCAGGGGATATATGGAGTCATAGTAATTAAAAACAAATCTTCCATCTTTATATTCCACTTTCAGTTCCTTTTTATCGATGACATCTTCAAGGGACGAGCCCAGGAAAGGAACCATTATCCGGCCGCTGTATAATTCGCTGCTAAGGGCGGTATCAAAAAAAGAGGCATATAAAGACTGCGGACCTTTTTCAAGAACATCCATTAACCAGGTATTGTGAGGCGAGAAGGCCATATGATTGGGGACGATATCCTGAAGCCATCCCATGCCCTGCGCTTTCAGTCGCTTACTCAAATCTTTTAACTGCTCTTCGGTTCCTATTTCAGGGTTTATTATGTGAGGGTCGAGTGTATCGTAGCCGTGCGAGCTTCCTGAAGTTGACTTGAACACCGGAGATGCATACACTGTGCGTATTCCTAACTTCTGTAAATATGGTATAATACGTTCGAGATCATTAAAAGTAAATTCTTTATGAAATTGTAAACGGTATGTAGAAACAGGGCTTGCCGACATAGTGTTAAATATTCAGGTTCTAAAAATGCAAATAAACATATTCCAGCATTTACAACCGAATCTCAAAGGCCTTGTTTTTGGTAACAGGAAATAAAAGCTAAGGATATCCCGGCAAACCGGATGTTTAAAGTAGATCTCGCACAAGACTAACTGCGTAGCTATTCCTGGATAAGACAAAGGGAGGCCTGCGTCTGAAATGACGCGCACCTCGACCGCACTTTTAACGCACTTTATTCGCACCTTGTTCGCTCGCCAGCGAAGAATATGCGAATAAAGTGCTATTTGTCTCCTTTTCTGGACTGAGTTATGGGTTAAGCAAGCCTGGCACGGGTGTGAATGGCTGGAGTGAACGAATGTCTCATCCTCATGATGTTTATAATCAGAGTATAACCTGCTGCGCATCATTTTTTCAAGGAGCGTTATCTTTTATAATTGCAGTACAGTGTAGACTAATAATTGAAAAGATGACTGAATTAATAAACAAGTTCCTTGACAAGGTCAGGGATATTCTGGAAGGACTGGACTAAGAGAGCCGATGACGGGGATCGAACCTGCGACCTACGCGTTACGAGTGCGTTGCTCTACCAGCTGAGCTACATCGGCATGTGCTAAACGAGCAGTCAAATGTAGCAATTGTGTTGAATATTTAAAATTCGGCACAAAAGCTTTTATTCGAGCACCAGCACCGACTCAGGCCGCAGTGTGATAGTTTCTCCAGGGCTGAATTCTTCGGGAAAGTCAGTTTTACCCTTCCATTCGGTATCGCTGGAATGGATTATCTTCTTCCAGCTTTCCTTTGTCTCGGGTATCATGATCTGCTGTTCTTTTTCAGAGAAGTTCATCAGACAGACTATCATATGGTTTTCAAACCAGCGGTGTAATACCAGCGTTTCTGTCGTCTCGTCGCAAGAGACTCTCATTTCTTTTCGTCCCGAATTTTTAAATACAGGGTGGGTTTTACGAAGGCTGATTAACTTTTTGTAATAGTTTAACACCGTTTTATGAGGTTCCTCTTCGATCAGATGCCACTGAAGTTTCGATTCCTGGAAAGTTTCTTCAGATATTGGGTCGGGAGCTTCGCCCCGGCCATGAAATGCTGCGAATTCTTCTTTCCTTCCTTCTCTCACGCTTTCCGCCAGTTGCGGGTCAGTGTGGCTTACAAAGTAGAGAAACGGGTGAGGTTCTACCCATTCTTCTCCCATAAAGAGCATAGGAAGGTAAGGGCTTAGCAGAACTGCGCCGGCTACGAGCTTTTTCATTTCAAAGCTGAGCAGTGAATTAATCCGTTCGCCGTACATACGGTTCCCAACCTGGTCATGGTTTTGTGAAAATACAATAAACTGGCTGCCTGGGTTATTTTCTGCTTTTATACCAAAGAATTTCTTTCGGTGTCTGGAAAACTGACCATCATAAACATAAGCATCCTGATAGCCTTTAGCTAAATGTGCAATTCCGTTAAAGTCTGAGTAATAGCCTGTTTTTTCTTCTCCTGCTGTAACACGAAGGGCATGATGGAACTCGTCAATCCATTGTGCGTCCATTCCATAACCACCCTCTTCCACCGGGTTAATGAAACGTGTGTCATTCAGGTCGAGTTCAACAATGAGATAATGTTTCTTGCCGGTTTCTGACATTAGTTTATCAACCTCCTGCCGGATCTCACGGAGGATGTGAACCGGGCTGAAATCCTTAATGGCGTGAACTGCATCCATTCTTAATGCGTCGATATGGAAGTCCCTGAACCACATCAGGGCGTTCTCTATAAAATACTGGCGCACAGCGTACGAATATTCATCGTCAAAATTAACTGCAACACCCCAGGGAGTAGTGTATTTGGAAGTGAAGTAGGGCCCGAATTCGGGAAGATAATTCCCTTCAGGACCAAGGTGATTATAGACTACATCCAAAACTACAGCGATATTCTTTCTGTGACACGCATTGACGAGGTGTTGCAAGCCTTCGGCTCCGCCATAGGAATACTGTACAGCAAAGGGAGCGACTCCATCGTACCCCCAGTTTCGATCGCCGGGAAACTGGGCGACCGGCATGATTTCTATTGCTGTTATTCCTAGTTCCTTCAGATAATCGAGCTTTTCTTCAATGGCAGCAAAAGTTCCTTCCGGGGTGAAAGTGCCGGTATGTATTTCGTAAAGCAAATAGTCTTCGAGCGTGTGGTTTATCCAATTGCCGTCAGACCAGATGAAAC
>DALYUO010000018.1:11354-18985 GCA_031981225.1 Pararcticibacter sp. | reverse complement strand
TGAATTTATAATAATCACCAGGCTTAATTAAACTTGTAGTGGTGGTCCAGTACCCCAGTTCCTGTTTTGTAAGAGGTATGGTGTTGCCGGAAGAAGTTAAAACAACTTCTGCCTTCTGAACATCCGGTGCCCATAATACAATCTCTGCCTCTCCGCCGTCATTAAATCTAAGCCCCGGCCGGTATTTGTTCAAAATGTTGTTGTCCATTTTACTTTTTCAAAGGTTGCTTAAGAAGCACTACCGACCTGCTTTCAACTTTTATTGAATCAAGTGGCTTGAATTTATCTCCCTCTTCCTTTATGGTGTTTTCGCTTGTGTCAAGTACCTTTATCCAGAGATTTCCATATTTCTCGGGGGGAAGCACAAAGCTGAGCGGCTCATAATGTGCATTGAAGATCACATAGAAGCTGTCGTCGTATATCTGTTCTCCCTTTGGACCGACTGCTTTGATCCCTTTTCCATTGAGGAATACGCCAAGCGATTTAGCAAAATCGTGATTCCAGTTTTCGTCGGGCATTTCAGTACCGTTTGGTAAAAACCAGGCTATATCTTCCAGGCCTATTCCCTTGATCCTTTGCCCGGTGAACCAGCGCCGGCGCCGGAACGCAGGATGTTTCTTCCGGAGATGAATGAGTTTTCTGGTAAAATCAAGCAGCTCTTTATCTGCTTCGGGCCAGTTTAGCCATGATGTTTCGTTGTCCTGACAGTATGCGTTGTTATTGCCGTTCTGTGTGCGACTTATTTCATCGCCGGCAACGAGCATAGGTACACCTTGAGAAAGAAAGAGCGATGTAAGGAAGTTCCGTTTCTGGCGGTTCCTGAGTTCAATTATCAACGGGTCGTCTGTAGGTCCTTCGGCACCGCAGTTCCAGGACCGGTTGTGACTTTCACCGTCATTGTTATCTTCACCGTTTGCTTCGTTGTGTTTTTCGTTATATGAGACTAGGTCGTGCAGGGTAAAGCCATCATGGGCTGTAATAAAGTTAATGCTGGCAGTGGGACTTCTATAGTCGTCTTTATAGAGGTCGGAACTGCCGGTGAAACGTTCAGCAAATTCTGCAAGCATGCTGTCGGCACCACGCCAGTAGTCGCGGAGACAATCCCTGTATTTTCCGTTCCATTCTGCCCATCCCGGTGGAAATTTTCCTACCTGATAGCCTCCTTCACCGATATCCCACGGTTCTGCGATCAGTTTAACCTGGGAGATTGTGGGATCCTGATGAATGATGTCGAAAAAAGATCCGAGTCTGTCGACCTCATGAAGTTCACGCGCCAGGGTAGAAGCAAGGTCGAAACGAAATCCGTCGACATGCATGTCGAGTATCCAATATCGCAAACTATCCATGATGAGTCTCAAAACATCGGGCATCTGGGC
Source organism: Pararcticibacter sp. (assembly GCA_031981225.1). GTDB lineage: Bacteria > Bacteroidota > Bacteroidia > Sphingobacteriales > Sphingobacteriaceae > Arcticibacter. The sequence goes on along the minus strand of DALYUO010000018.1, from coordinate 17,609 downwards.
GTTTAGCGTGTTTCCGGTACCAGTATAGTCCATGTAGTACCGTTTGTTGTCTTCTGTTAACCTATAATATGAAGCATTGTCAATTCCTTTGAAAGACAGCGTTGGCCCCAGCTGGTTGCCTTCGGCGGTGTGGTTGTAAACAACATCGAGAATAACTTCTATACCTGCTTTATGAAGTTCTTTTACCATCGCTTTGAACTCCTTTACCTGTTCGCCTAAAACTCCACTGCTGGAGTAGCGTACATCGGGCGCAAAGAAACCGATAGTGTTATATCCCCAATAGTTCGCAAGATCTTTGTCCGCGAGGTAAGAGTCCCTTACGAAATGATGGACGGGCATGAGTTCTATTGCGGTAATTCCCAGGTTTTGTAGGTATTTGATGGTTACCGGATGTGCAAGTGCAGCATAAGTACCGCGAATTTCTTCAGGGATATCAGGATGCAGTTGCGTAAAGCCCTTCACGTGCGTTTCATAAATAATCGATTTATGATACGGAATTTTGGGTGCCTTGTCATCTTCCCAGTCGAAGTTAGGATCAATCACAGCTGATTTAGGTATATATGGCGCACTGTCTTCGTTGCTAAAGCTTAAATCGGCATCGGGGTGACCAAGTTCATATCCAAAGAGCGAGTTATGCCACTGAATAGTCCCTGCAATAGCTTTCGCATAAGGATCTATAAGAAGTTTATTCGGATTAAAACGATGGCCATTTTCAGGTTCGTAGAGGCCGTAGACCCTATAGCCATAAAGTTGCCCAGGTTTAATTTCAGGAACGTATACGTGCCATACATGATGAGATCTTTCTCTCATTCTTATTTTAACATTTTCAACGGGGTCTTCAGTCGTATTGAAAAGGCAGAGGTCTACTCCTTCTGCATTCTCAGCATATAAAGCGAAGTTTACTCCTTCACCATCCCAGGTAGCGCCCAAAGGATAAGGAGTTCCAGGGTATACAGTTGTATTCATATGGAATAGAAAGCAATGATCAGGATAAAATGTTTGAAAAAATGAGATGTTTACGGCGCTTATTATAACAACTATTACGCTAAATAGTGATCGTCGTCATGTTTTAATACTGAAAATATCCAGTCTTTTGTAAGATACATTTAATGCCATTATTCCAATGAGTCACACATTTCACATCCCGGTATTGGGGCTGGGATTTACTATAGATACTCCCCTTAAAGTTGCACGTTACGGCATTTCATCCGTTGTATCTATAGTGGACGATATTCTCATTGAACGAATGAGAAGATTTCATACAGAGCAGGAAGGGGAAGTTTTCACACCCATAACACCTGCCGAGCCAGATTCGAGAGCAAAGCGGATTACTGCGTACCTGAATTTGTTAAACCGTCAGGTAAATCAGCAATTTGATGATTTAAAGCAGCAGGCCTTTGTTGAAGGCACTGATATTACCCGTTATTTTGATCTTTTACCGGATTCTTCTACATTGAAGATTCGTTATCAGCAGATGCTCGCGGAGGCCGATTCCGTTTTACGTGGTGAGCTTGAGCGGAAGCTATGGAAAAGGGCGATATTGATGTGAATATCATGTCGAAAGTCGATAAGATGAATTATGCTGCTAATGGAGAACCACTGAGCGATGAAAATACTGATGCGCTGGCCGGGTTAAGAGGGTTTGCTCACAGCGATCTTAGCTCTTCTGTTGTTATGTCTGCAGGTATGAACCCCCGGCTTTATAGTTATCTTGAGAGTTTTGATGACTTTTTTCCTGACAGCAGCGGAAAACTAAATAAAAAGATTATTCTTAAAGTAAGCGATTTTCGATCCGCGTTTATACAGGCGAAATTCCTTGCAAAAAAAGGCCTTTGGGTTTCGGAGTTCAGAATAGAATCGGGTTTGAATTGCGGCGGACATGCGTTTGCAACTGAAGGGTATTTGCTAGGCCCTATACTTGAGGAATTTAAGACTAAAAGACAGGAAATGATTGCTGATATCTTTGCAATCTACCAGTCGGCTCTTCAGGCTAAAGGTAAAGGTATAAACGAAGCCCCAAAAATGAGGATTACCGTACAGGGTGGGATTGGGACGGCAGAGGAGAATAGTTTCCTTCTCAATTATTATCAGCTGGATGCCACAGGTTGGGGTAGTCCATTCCTTTTGGTTCCTGAAGCTACTAATGTAGACGAAGAAACCCTTGAAAATCTAACTCATTCTGACTCATCTGATTTCTATATTAGCGGTGCATCTCCATTAGGGATTCCTTTTAATAATTATAGGAAAAGCACTGCGGAGAAGCAGCGGATTGAACGTATCGAGAAGGGGAGGCCCGGAAGTCCCTGTAAAAAGAAATTCCTGGTGTCAAATACAGAGTTTACCGAAGAGGCGATATGTACAGCTTCGAGAGAATACCAAAATCTGAAGCTTAAGCAACTGGATACTCTAAATCTTCCGCAGGATGAATACAAGAGCAGATTTGATGCTATCACAGAAAAGTTATGTCTGTGTGAAGGCCTTTGCGCATCCGCATATATTAAAAACGATATATTGAACAGGAAGGAGAGCCGGGCCGTTGCAATTTGTCCCGGGCCTAATGTCGCATACTTCTCAAGAGTGTTCTCTCTTGACGAGATGGTAAAACATATTTACGGCAAGCTAAATTTGCTGCAAGGTGTGAGCCGACCGAGCATATTTGTTAATGAGCTTAAGTTATATGTTGAATACCTCAAAAAAGACATACTTCAGCATATAAAAACACTGGATGCGAAAAAGCTAAAACAGCTTGAAAAGTTTAAAGAACAGCTGCTCCTGGGAATTGAGTATTATAAGAAGCTTATCGGCCATATTAATAATCAAACTGAGCAGTATCTGAACAGACTTCTTGAAGAATTACTTGAAATAGAGGCGCAGATTAAGCAGGTGCTGATTCATGCAATAGTTCCTGCATAAAAGATTGTTTTTGTTCAACCCTATAGCGAACAAACAATCGAAAGAATCAATACAATTGCGGTTAAAATGATGTAAACCAGTGCGTCCGATTTTCTTCGTTCGGCAATGCTAAGTCTCGACTTAAATCCGGGGTATGTTTTTGTGATCATGGAAATAGATTTGTTAATGTTATAACAATATCTGCGCCATATTATGCGGTAATTCATTGATGAAGAACTTCAAAGCCAGCTCGCTTTATATCAGCAATAAGAATTTTCTAAAATTGACCATATATAATTAGCATTTTATTAAAACGCATAGTTATTAGTTCGCTTTTTTTAGATTGTTGTACAAATACGATTTTCAAAGCATTTAAGCGAATTGTAAAATCTTTTAATGTCCTTAGCTAAAAAACTGACTGTCAGCGAAAAGTGGATAGAAAAAAGGGCGACAACTGTATAAAAAGGAAAACGCCCGGTAGGGGATACCGGACGTTCTGACTTTCGTTTTAATTAGTGGCTTAAATTAATTACTTCAAGCTTCTTATTATGATATGGTTTGCTTCAGAATTTTTCTGGCAATATGGATACGGTTCTTTATTGTTCCTAGCGGCACCAGCAGGCGTTCTGTGATCTCATGATACTTATATCCATCAAGATACATCGAAAACGGCTGATAATACTGACGCGGAAGATGATTTAAGCTTGTTTTAATGCCTTCGACCCTCATATTTGATTCACCCATATTCTCAACGTGAAGCTGGATAGCTTCTTCAACATCTATGGGACAGGTATGAAAACCACGCTTTCTGTAATTGTTTACAAAAAGGTTGCGCATTATAGTGTATAACCAACCTTTGAGATTAGTCCCTTCACGAAATTTATCAGAGTTAAGAATAGCCCTCAATAATGTATCCTGAATCAGATCTTTAGCATCATCGGCATCTCTGGTAAATTTAAGGGCCTGCGGCGCCAGATACCTGCTTTGACTGGTCAACAGATGATTAAATTGCGTCTTTTCCATCTCATTAAATTTTATTTAGAGATAATCTTCAACTTGTCATTTCCGCATCACTAGTATATCATATGCAAATAAAGGATTCGGCATTGAGTCAGTAAATGATATTAGTCATATTTCACGTTGATTATAGTCAACATGCGTATGTAAGGCAGAATGAGGCACATTGATGAATTCTTTCCAGTCGAATTCCTGTTTTAATGATGCAGATCATTTTTTTACGCTAATGCCAGTCATTCTGATGTTTGAACTTATATTGCATCTTTGGTAGGATAAAAACTGATAAATGAAATCTTCATCGACATCTACTGATACTTTATGCTTTCATTGCGGGAACGACATATCGGGGCCGATATATACAGCTGATGATAAACAATTTTGCTGTGCAGGATGTAAAGGGGTTTACCAGGTGCTGAGCAATAATAACCTTTGCAATTACTATCATTATAATCAAACGCCCGGCCAGACTAAGAAAGAGGTAGAGCAGCATTATGAGTTTTTAAACGAGCCTAAAATATTTTCCCAGCTCGTAGATTATACCGACCAGAACATCACTCTGATAACTTTTTATATTCCGGCGATCCATTGCAGTTCATGCCTGTGGTTGCTTGAACATCTGCATAAGCTAAACGGTGGTGTAATGCAGTCAAGGGTCGACTTTTTGAAAAAGCAGGTTGCTATTACGTTTAATCATCACGAGATATCCCTGAAAGATTTGGTAGAACTTCTTGCTTCGATAGGGTATGAACCTCTGATAAGTCTGCAGGACATTGTTAAAGAGAAGAAAGATACGGTTAACCGGGATCTCGTCAGGAAAATTGCAGTGGCGGGGTTTTGCATGGGAAATGTAATGTTATTCAGTTTCCCCGAATATCTTGGTCTGTCGTCACTGGAGCATCAGTTCCAGTCGCTTTTTGGATGGCTGAATCTTGCATTCGCCATTGTGATTACTTTTTACTGCTGCCGGGACTTTTTTATGTCAGCCTGGGGTAGTATAAAAAACAAGGTCATCAATCTTGATACGCCTCTTGCCCTGATTGTTGCAGTACTTTTTCTACGTTCTGCTTTTGAAATAATTACTCAGACAGGCCCGGGATTTACAGATACTTTAAGTGGGCTGGCTTTTCTTCTTTTAATGGGCCGTTGGGTAAAACAGAGGACTTATAATCATATTTCCTTTAACCGCGACTACCGCTCGTATTTTCCTGTTGCTGTTACTGTTATTAAAGATGGAGAGGAGAAACCAGTTCCAATTGCAGACCTTAATATAGGAGATCGGATCCTGATCAGGAATAACGAAATAATTCCGGCTGATTCCATCCTGATGAAGGGTGAGGGATATTTTGACTTTAGTTTTGTTACCGGCGAATCTCAGCCAGTGAGTAAAGTGCTGGGAGAGATAATTTATGCCGGCGGAAGACAGATAGGTGAAGCTCTGGAAATGGAGATTGTAAAGCCTGTGTCTCAGAGTTATCTGACGAGATTGTGGAATAACGAGGCGTTTAAGGGGACAGATAGCAAGATCAAGAATTTCAATGACACTATTGCTCAATACTTCAGCGCTGCAGTGCTGTTCGTAGCCTTTGCTGCCGCTGGTTCGTGGTGGGTGCTGGGTGACACAACTAAGGCATGGGATGCTTTCTCGGCTGTTCTGATTGTAGCCTGCCCTTGCGTACTTGCTTTAAGTACCCCGCTGACATTGTCTACTGTTCTGGGGCTTTTTGACAAGAATAATTTTTATCTTAAGAATACTGATGTTGTAGAGCAACTTGCACGGATCAATACACTCGTTTTTGATAAAACGGGCACTATAACTTGTCCGAATGTTGTCAATCTTACATTTACAGGCCGGTTAAGTACAAAGGAAGAAGAAGTTATCGCTTCTGCTGCCAGGAATTCATCCCACCCGCTTAGCAGGGAAATTGTAAAATGGCTGGGTGTTAAAGAGGTTCGCCCTGTATTTGAATACCGGGAGATTGCCGGTAAAGGTATTGTGGCGATAGTTGACCATCAGGAAGTTCAGTTAGGGAGCCGCTCTTTTATTTCTGATGATAAAGACGCTGCCGACAGTTCATCGAGCGTTCATATTAGTATCAACGGCACCTATAAAGGCTTTTTTAAGGTTAAGCAGCAATGGCGGGCTGAGTTAAAAGGATTGATTGACGCCTTAAAGCTGCAGTTCAGAATGCATCTTATTTCAGGAGATACTTTTTCGGAAAGGAAAAGCCTTGATGCTATCTTTCCCCCTTATGTTCCGATGTACTTTAAACAAAGTCCCCATGATAAACTGAATTATGTTAAAAGGTTACAGAGTGCAGGAAATAAGGTTATGATGCTGGGGGATGG
>DALYUO010000018.1:9284-11344 GCA_031981225.1 Pararcticibacter sp. | reverse complement strand
CGGGGTCGCTGTGACAGATAATATCAATAACTTTACACCAGGAAGTGATGCGATATTAAAAGGAGAGGCGCTTGCTAAACTGCCCTATTTTATCCGGCACGCTAAAAGTGCCGTACGAATAATAGAATATAGTTTTGTTATTGCTTCTGTATACAATCTGATTGGCGTTTACTTTGCTGTGCAGGGTAAGCTCTCGCCCCTCACCGCCGCAGTTTTAATGCCGCTAAGTACAATCACAATTATTATCTTTACGAATCTGACGAACCGCTATTTTGCTAAGAGGAACAAACTGAGATGAATATTTTGTATTTTTTAATAGGTTGCAGTATCCTGATGGCCCTCTTTTTTTTAGCGGCTTTCTTTTGGGCTTCAAAAAATGGTCAGCATGATGATGTTCATACCCCAGGGGTTCGTATGCTTTTTGATGATGATAAGCCGGAAGAGGAGGATTAATTATTAAGGGATTGCAATATCCTGAAGTCTTTACCAACAAGAATTCAGGATATTCTGACCTGAGAAATTACAGTTTGTTATCGATTGAAAATTTTCCGGGTCCCGTTAGAAAAAGAACGACAAACATCCCCAAATAGATGAATGCTAGTTCTTTAACATTAAAAGGATCAGGAGCGTGTACTATCAGCAGCGCCACCAGCATTGTAATCATCAGCGGTACAAGAACTATTCTCGTTAGAAATCCTAAAACCAACAGTAGCGCACATAGGAATTCTGCAAATATGGCCAGGTAAAGCGATGCCTCAGTGCCGATTCCTATAGGGTCAGCAAACTGAAGATTTCCCGCCATTACATTCTGGAGTTTTGCCCATCCGTGGGAGAGCATCGTGCCTCCGGCTAATAAACGTAATAGTAACAATCCCGCATCTATCGAGAATGCTTTGCTGTGAAAAAGGGTTGATTTCATAAACATTGTATTTGTGTTATTTGATTTGCTGTAACGCCGGCATTTGCCGGTAATACTAAGATACTAAAAAGCATGCGTGGATAGCGGATTTATCAATTTTACTTAAATCAGAGGACTGCTGAACGCTGTATTTTGTTTGTTCGTAATACAGCTTTGACTGAGCGTCTATTAATTCAGATTACCAGTTGTTTAGCTACACGTATAATCTAAAAAAGTGATAATAATCATTTTCATACTACTACTCCGGTCATTAATTTAAAAGTTGCAACAAGCTATTTTTGACAATCAGAAAACATTTCTATCCATTTGATTTATGCAGCTTGAGAAATTTAATTATGACAATAAGATTGTCAGAAACTTCGGTATCGCTACGATAATTTGGGGCATCGTCGTTATGACTGTAGGGCTTTTGATCGCCATGCAGTTATTTAAACCGGCACTAAACATGGGCTCCCAATACTCTACATTCGGGAGGATACGGCCTTTACATACCAATGCAGTAATATTTGCTTTTGTTGGTAATGGCATTTTTATGGGGGTCTACTATTCTCTCCAGCGTTTGTTGAAAGCCCGTATGTTCAGCGACATCCTGAGCAAAATTCATTTCTGGGGGTGGCAGCTTATTATCGTGGCTGCAGCAATTACTCTTCCTTTGGGGCTCACAACCTCTCACGAATATGCAGAGCTGGAGTGGCCCATTGATATAGCTATTACACTTATTTGGGTAGTATTTGGCATTAATATGTTTGGTACTATCATCAAAAGACGTGAACGTCATATGTACGTGGCTATTTGGTTTTATATAGCCACATTTGTAACGGTTGCAGTACTGCATATTGTCAATTCTTTTGAGCTTCCCATTTCTGCGTTTAAGAGTTATTATTTGTATGCCGGAGTGCAGGACGCACTTGTACAATGGTGGTACGGACATAATGCAGTTGCATTCTTTTTAACCACCCCTTACCTCGGAATGATGTACTACTTCCTTCCGAAGATGGCCAATCGTCCGGTATATTCTTATAAGTTAAGTATCCTTCACTTTTGGTCGCTGATATTTATATATATATGGGCAGGCCCGCATCACCTGTTGTATTCCTCTCTGCCTTCATGGGCACAGTCGCTTGGCGTAGTCTTTTCTATC
>DALYUO010000018.1:7901-9274 GCA_031981225.1 Pararcticibacter sp. | reverse complement strand
TATCGCTCCGAGCTGGGGAGGTATGATTAACGGACTGCTTACATTGCGTGGAGCATGGGATAAAGTGCGTGAGGACGCCAAGCTGAAGTTCATGGTTGTGGGCTTAACAGCTTACGGTATGGCGACTTTCGAAGGTCCGATGCTCTCCTTGAAACAAATTAACGGGATCGCTCACTTTACAGACTGGATTGTTTCGCATGTTCACGTTGGCGCACTTGGATGGAATGGCTTCCTTACGTTCGCTATTTTATACTGGTTGATACCGCGCATTTATCAAACTTCGCTATATTCAAAAAAGGCTGCTAACTTCCATTTTTGGATAGGCACTCTAGGTATCTTATTCTATGCAATACCAATGTATTGGTCGGGCTTTACCCAGGGATTGATGTGGAAGGAGTTCACCCCGGAAGGGATGCTTAAATACCCGAACTTCCTGGAAACGACACTTAATATTATTCCAATGCATGTGTTCCGGGCCGTGGGAGGTGCAATGTACCTCACGGGAGTGATTGTAATGACCTGGAATCTCTGGAAGACGATGGCCCAGGGTAAACTGCTTGCCAACGAAGCTGCAGAAGCAATGCCTCTTACTCCGGCTTTTGTTCCTCACGCTTCGGAAAAGGCATGGCACCGTGTGCTTGAACGTCGCCCGATGCAGTTTCTTGTTCTCTCGTTAATTGTTATCTTGATAGGAGGATTGATAGAGATGGTGCCAACCTTTATGGTGTCGTCTAATATTCCTACTATTTCAAGTGTAAAACCCTATACTCCTCTTGAGCTGCAGGGGCGGGATCTTTATATCAGAGAGGGCTGTGTAAATTGTCACTCTCAGATGGTGCGGCCATTTAGGTCGGAGACCGAGCGTTATGGCGACTACAGCAAAGCAGGTGAATTTGTATACGATCATCCATTCTTATGGGGATCGAAGCGTACCGGTCCGGATTTGCACAGGGTTGGCGGAAAGTACTCGGATGCATGGCACTTCAATCATATGTTTGATCCTACAACCATGTCTCCGGGCAGTATCATGCCTCCTTACCCCTGGTTGATCGAACAACAGCTTGATACTACGACTACTTCTTCGAAGATTACAGCGATGCGAAAACTAGGAGTTCCATACGAAGCTGACTATGAATATGTAGCTAACCGTGATTTAAGTAAACAGGCTGAAACTATTGCAGCTGCTTTATCTAAAGACAATATTAAGGTTAAGAGCGATAGAGAGATTGTGGCGATTATCGCATACCTGCAGCGTCTGGGAACAGATATTAAGGCAAATAAAACTGCCAGCAAATAAGGCTGCCAAAAGAGTTAATGAAGAATAGATAATTAATTATTATAAAAGATATGTTTAAGCAATTTATAGACAAAGT
>DALYUO010000018.1:0-7891 GCA_031981225.1 Pararcticibacter sp. | reverse complement strand
GCAGTGAGATTTACCTGGTATCATCACTGGGTATATTTCTGATATTTTTCATTCTTGTTGCTGTAATGCTGTTTTTAATGAATAAGGATCATATAAAGCACATGAGTGAGCTACCTTTAAATAAAGACAAAAACTAATTATATGAAAAGACTATCATACCTGTTGTTTTTACTTCTTCCTGGTGCCAGCGTATTTGCACAGGAGCAAGCTCCCGCAACTACTTCAGCATCATCTGGGAATATTATGATGGACATAGTCATTGTTGTTTTTATTATAGCTGCTCTTGTTCTGTTGGGCGTGTCCGTCGTATTACTTAATACTTTCAAGACGCTTTCAAAGGAATTGCTGAATCCTACAAGGATTGAGGTTAAAGAGCCCGAGAAAAGGATGGAGTATGCCGAATGGGCGGCATTGAAAGCCGGTAAACCTGGTATCTGGTCGAAACTGCTTGGTCTTAAGCCGATTGAAGAAGAAAAGGATATCATGCTTGAGCATGAATTTGATGGCATCGCCGAATTGGATAACCCTACTCCTGCGTGGTTTATGTGGCTGTTCTATGCTTCGATTTTCTTCGCTGGCGCATACCTGTTAAACTATCATGTATTTAACTGGGGTAAGTTGCAGGACGAAGAATATGTTGCGGAGATGGAAGCTGCAAAAGTCGCAAAAGAAACTTACCTCGCAAAGGCTGCTAACCTGATTGATGAGAATTCTGTAAAGGAAAATCTTGATGGAAGCGTTATATCTGCAGGCCAGGCAATTTATAACACAAACTGTGTAGCTTGTCACGGTGATAAGGGCCAGGGGATTGTGGGCCCTAATCTGACAGATGACTTCTGGATCCATGGTGGTAAGATTAATAGTGTCTTTAAGACGATCAAATACGGTGTTCCGGAGAAGGGGATGATCTCCTGGGAGAAGACGTTGACACCGAAGCAGATATCTGAGGTTTCCAACTACATTATCTCTTTAAAAGGGACTAATCCACCGGGGGCGAAGGAGCCTCAGGGCGAAAAGGAGTCATAACAGTTTTAAGTAATAAGTTGTAAGTATCGACTTCCTGAAAAACTTACAACTTATTACTTACAACTTATTACTTTAAAATACACTACAAATGGGAGAAGGTACAACATCCTTTAGGGATCATATTACTACCGTTACAGAAGATGGGAAGAAGCGTAAGTGGATTTATCCGAAACTGATTAAAGGGAAGTTATACAGATACCGGAATTATTTTGGATGGGCTCTTCTTGCACTTCTTTTTTCGGGACCTTTCATTAAAGTAAACGGAGAACAACTTATTTTATTCAACATAATTGAACGCAAGTTTGCATTCTTTGGGGTAATTTTCTCGCCGCACGACTTTTATTTGTTTGTGCTGGGAATGCTCATCTTCGTAGTTTTTATTGTGTTGTTCACCGTTGTTTTTGGCAGAGTTTGGTGCGGATGGGCATGTCCACAGACAATCTTCATGGAGATAGTATTCAGAAGGATAGAGAGATGGATAGAGGGTAACGCACAGCAGCAGAAGAAGCTTGATGAGTCGCCGCTTTCATTGGAGAAGCTTGGCAAAAAGACTCTTAAACACTCAATGTTCATTTTTATCTCCTTTTTAATTTCCAATATTTTCCTTGCTTACATAATAGGATCGGAATCTCTTATTACAATTATAAGTGAGCCTGTTAATCAGCATATTGCCGGGTTTATATCCATCTGTTTGTTTACAGCGGTGTTTTACCTGGTATTTGCAAGGATGCGGGAACTGGTGTGCATTGTTGCATGCCCCTATGGCCGTTTACAGGGAGTTCTGCTCGATAATCATTCAATGATAGTTGCTTATGATTATAAACGTGGGGAGCCCAGGGGAAAAAGAAAAAGGGATAGTGCTATTCTTGATCCTGCCTCACAGGTTGCTACAGGCGATTGTGTGGATTGTGATATGTGTGTTCATGTTTGCCCAACAGGGATAGATATCCGGAACGGGACGCAACTCGAGTGCATAAACTGTACTCTTTGCATAGACGCCTGTGACATGGTGATGAAGAAGATCAACAGGCCTCAGCGTCTTATTGGATTTATGTCCGAAGATCAGATTACAAGTCGTAGTCCTTTCAAGCCCGGTAAAAGGTTGTATTCGTATGCTGCAGTGTTGTTGGTTATGATTTCGGTACTCGCTGTATTACTCGTGAGGCGTACGGATATAGAGGCGACAGTTCTGCGTGCCGGAGGTACTATCTACCAGCTTAGAGACGATGGCACTGTAAGTAACCTGTACAATGCTGAATTCGTGAATAATACAAATCAACCTATAACGTTTCAGATAAAACCTGCAGAAGACGGAACCAGGATTCAGTTTATCCGGCAGGAAAGTAGAGTAGAAAGGGGAGCCAGTACTAAGATGACGTTCTTTGTTATTCGTCCTCAAAAAGCTGTAAAAGCGTATAAATCTGATATTGAGCTGAATGTGATGTCGGATGGAGTGCTGTTGGATAAAATTGAGACTACCTTTATTGCACCGCCTAATTTTTAAGATATGAACTGGGGAACCAAGCTGGTCATTGCCATGGCATTGTTTATGACCTTTATTATAGCACTAAGTACGAAGATGATTCTTAGCGACAAGGACGACCTTGTGGATAAAGATTACTATGAAAAAGGGCTGAACTACGATCTTGACTATCAGCGTAAGCAAAATATGGAAAATGACAAGGCTGAACCTAAAATAGAGCTTGGGCTTGAGAGCATGAAGGTGGTTTTTGGGCATTAGCTTTTTTTACGGGATTGTTTGGTAGTGTGCATTGTTTGGGAATGTGCGGTCCGCTAGCTTTTGCCGTCCCATCTTTTCACTCGAACCGTGGGTTGATACTGTTAGATAAGCTGATGTATCAGTTTGGAAGGATTATCTCCTATTCTGTGCTGGGAGTTCTCGCCGGTTTTATAGGAAGACAGCTTTGGCTTTCAGGGTTGCAGCAGTCCCTGAGCATCGTATGCGGAGTGCTTGTTATTATTGCCGCGCTTCAACGTCTTTTTAAATATACCATCGCCTCTAACGCAGGATCGTTTTTTCTAAAGCCCTTTAACAGGCTTTTTGGATATTTGCTCAAAAATAAAGCTAACCATCTTATTATTGGAATGCTGAACGGTTTACTACCCTGCGGGTTTGTTTATCTAGCTTTGGCCGGCGCTGTTAATACCGGTGATGTCAGAGAGTCGGCTGCTTATATGCTTTTGTTCGGACTCGGAACCTTGCCTTTGATGCTTATCGCTGCTTTCAGCATGGGTGTTGCAGCACCATCTTTCAGACGCAGAGTAAACAGATTTATACCCTACCTGATGATTGTCCTGGGTTTCTGGTTTGTGTTAAAGGGCCTTACGTTAGATATTCCGTATTTAAGCCCTTCAAAGGAAATACAGAGCGGGGTTTGTAAATAACCTTACAAAATTATTCGGCCATACTAAACATAGTTGTTGTCGGCTGCTTAGCCCAAAGCCGGGCATCCAAAGCCATACAAATATTCCTAAGGAATCGTTTACCGGCATTCGTTACCTTTAAGTGTTTGTCTCCGAGTTCGATCAGCCCGTCTTCTGCAACGGGTACCAGCCGTTCAATGCTCGCAGGAAAAGAGTCGCACACCATAGAGGAATCTTCCCAACTGGTTTCGCCCTTACACATAATATTGAGTATATGTTTTCTGATGATAAGATCTTCATCAGTCAGGAAATGGCCTTTAAAAATAGGGAACTTTCCCTGATCTATAAGTGCCTGATAATCTTCTACCTTTTTTACATTCTGGCCGAAGGCAAACCAAGTATCGCTGATGGAAGAAACCCCGAGTCCGATCATAAGCTGGGTGTACTGATGCGTATAGCCCATAAAATTCCGGTGAAGCCTGCCATCTATTTCTGCCTGATAAAGACTGTCGCTTTTAAGCGAAAAGTGATCCATGCCAATTTCTTCGTATCCTGAAGCTGTCAGCATCTTTCTTCCGAGTTCGTAGAGCTGTCTTTTAAGCTCCAAAGAGGGGAGGTCTTTTTCTGTATATCTGCGTTGCCCTGGTTTTATCCATGGCACATGAGCATAACTGTAAAAGGCAATCCTGTCGGGTCTGAGGGTTAAAGTTTGTTTGATCGTGCTTTCAATTCCTTCAAGCGTCTGGACGGGTAAACCGTAAATCAGGTCGTAATTTACGGAAGAATATCCTATTGCCCTCGCAAGTTCAGTTACCTCTTTTACCTGCGTATACGATTGTATCCTGTTAATAATTAATTGAACGCGGGGGTCAAAATCCTGAATTCCCAAACTTAATCGCCGGAATCCGAGCTCGAATAGGGTTTGCAAATGAGCCTCAGTTGTATTAGCAGGATGAGCTTCAAAGCTAAATTCAGCCTCTTTGTGGACAACTGAATTTTTAAGAAGTCCTTCGACCAGAGTCTTAAGGTTCTCGGGGCTGAAAAACGTGGGGGTTCCTCCGCCAAGATGAATCTCCCGTATAACCGGTTTTGCGCTGAACAGGCCATTATAGAGCTCCCATTCCTTCAGGACGGTCTTGATATAGGGATCCTCAACACTATGATTTCTTGTGATGCGCGTGTTGCATCCACAATAAGTGCAAAGACTCTCACAATATGGTAAGTGGATGTATAAGCTGATACCATCAGTAGCGTTACTCTGGTCAAATGAGATTTGAACAGACTCTTTCCATCGCTCTATTTGCGGGCTCTCCTGATCCCAGTAAGGCACCGTTGGATAACTGGTGTACCTTGGAGCGGGGACGTGATATTTGTCAATTAATTCTTTTGTAATCATCCTGCGTCAATTCCATTTTCATTTGAACGATTATTCACTGGGAGATCCATAGCCGACTTTGAAACATAGATTACAAAGGCAAATGTGCCGCCGAAAATATCCAGCTACAGCAAGGACTCCTGTTATTGCTTTCCTGTTTTTGCAGGTATAATACTGTTGGCCATGGGGTTGATACTCTCAGGTATATTTCTGCTTTCCTGCCAGCCATCAAGATTGCGAACGGTGCTCGCTGCTATTTCGTATTGGTGCAATACAAATTCAGGACCGGTAACCGGTGCACCAGCTGGTATTGTCACCACTGCAATTTTGATATTTAGCTTTGAAGCAGTTACATGATCGATATTATCAGCGCTCTTCGATCGGATAGTTATAAATCTGACCCCCAGGTCGGCTAACCGTATCATTACAGCTTCAGAAACATGGTCGTCTGCAGATATAATTACAGCTTCTTTTCCAGCTGCATATTCGACAGTCTCCAGGCCAATAGGATTGGAGATTAGTGTAATATCATGTTTCTTATGATTGGCTTTTGCCAGCGGTTCTTTTTCAAAAGACCTTATACTATAAGCTACGGCTCTCATTTTTAATAGATATTAGCTACAAATTTAAAAATGAGAGTCCGTATAGCCGTTGAGGCTTGTCAGTGGAAAAAGTGATCTTGATCAGTTTTTCATTGTCTGCAGTCTTTTTGCGTTTAGGATAACAATCTGACTACCTTTCTTTTCTATTAATCCTTCGTCTTTAAAATCGCTGAGGGTCCTGCTCACTGTTTCAGTTGCCATGCCAGCCATAGCAGCGAGGTCATCGCGTGAGATTTTTAGTATGCCCCCGTCCGGGTCATTGCCTGCAAGTCTGATGAGTACCTGCGCCATTCGTTTTCTAACCGAATGATATGCCAGTTGTAAAAGCTGGTCTTCTTTTTCCTTAAGATTGTTCGATAAAATCTTAATAAATTCCCTTCCTACCTCAGGATAGTTATTTATCAGCTGCTCAACAGTGTCTTTTGGCAGCATACAAAGAGAAGTATCTTCTACTGCTTCTGCCGATTCATGATATGAATCAGTCATTAATAGGGCGTTCACACCGAAATATTCTTCCGGGCCGTAGATAGCAGTCAACAGCTCTCGTCCGTCTTCACTTAATTTATAAGTCTTTACACGCCCGCCTAAAATCAGATAAAGGCCGGCAGGTTGATCGCCTTCATAATAAATAACCTGTTTCTTTTTGATATTCCTAATCTTCCTGTCTGATATCAACTTTTGTAATTCGGCCATGCCATCACCATGACTTACCAGATTGTCTAGATTCTCAAGTGATTTGCTGTAAAACGCCTGTTGTTTATCCCTTTTCTGAAGCCTGCTCTCAATTGCATTTAATAATTCGACATCGTCAAAAGGTTTTGTGAGGTAATCGTCGGCTCCCATTTCCATACCCTTCCTCATATCTATCCTTTCAGCTTTTGCTGTAAGGAAGATAAAGGGGATCGTTGCTGTTTCAGGACTTTTATTAAGCAAGTATAACACACCATACCCATCCAGCTCGGGCATCATAATGTCGCATAATATCAGATCAGGATGATGTTTTATTGCAAGCTCCACGCCACTCTTGCCGTTGTCGGCTGTAAGTACTTGGAAATTTGCAAGTTCCAGGATCTCGGTGGTGCTTTCTCTGATATCGTCGTTATCCTCAATTATAAGAATAGTTGGTTTTTTCATCATCGATTAAAAAAGATATGGTAAATTTTGTGCCTTTATTAATTGTACTTTCAAAGTCTACTTCTCCGTGCATCAGGCCAGCATAGCGTCTCACGATATTTAAGCCCAGTCCGGTTCCCGGAATATTACCGGTGTTATGCGCCCTGAAGAAGGGTTGAAACAGATGTTTCTGGTCTGCCGCCGGAATTCCGATCCCATTATCTTTCACTGTGATAATGTACTTGTCGGTGGTAACTTCGGTGTTAAATTCAATGAATGTATTCTCCCCTGAGTATTTTATAGCATTGGCAATCAGATTTATGATGCAGTTTTTCAAAAGGTTCTGATCCAGGCGCACCATGCTGGTCAGCCCTGTATGTTCGTATATAATATTCTGATTTTGCTTTGTTATTAACTGCATCTCTTCAGTTATTTCTTCAGATAACTTAACGAGATCAAAGTTAGAGAAAGTTGGCTCAACCCGGCCCGCCTCGAGCCGTTCCAAAGAAAGAAAATCGTTCAATATGGTAGTAAGGTTACCGACCGCATTTTTGATCTTATTTACATGCTTGGAAATGTTGCGGTGGTCTTCCTGGACCGCATACTTCTCTATCAGAGATGCTGATAACTGAACGGAACTTAAAGGGGTTCTGAATTCGTGAGAAGCCATGGAAACGAAACGACTCTTTAGTTGATTCAGTTCTTTTTCTTTCTCCAGAGATAAACTTACTTCTTCTTTTGCTTCCTGTAATGCTCTAACCGTCTTCCTTAAAGATAAAGTGCGCTCTTCTACCAGCTCTTCGAGTTGAGCAGCATGGTTTCTGATACGTTCTTCTGCTTCTTTTTCACGCGTCAGGTCATTAATAAAGCCGGCATAGATAACTCTATCCGACAATATTACTTCACTAACGGCGAGTCTGAAAGGAAACTGCGTCCCATCTTTTCTTAGTCCGCTTACTTCCCTGCCAATTCCTATAATTCGTCGTTCCCCCGTCCTCCGATAGCGTTCGAGATACCCATCATGCCTTTCTCTGTCCGGACTGGGCATGAGCATCGAAATGTTTTTCCCAATCACTTCTTCCGGCGAAAAACCAAATAGACTACATGCTGAAGGGTTAATAGATTCGATCAATCCCCTGTTGCTGATTGTTATGATGCCATCAATAGCATTTTCTATTATCGCTTTTAAAAGGGCTGCATCGTTCATTTTGTTGCTAAAATACCGTAAATACTTGTCAAACTTATAATTTAAATGTCAATCGATGTGATTTTGCTCACTATTCATACGTAAGTTTCTAAAAAATGTTATAAATCATATTATTGAAAATATTATTATATTACCCGTTGTGCGGTTTAAGCGGCAAGGGCATGTTTTAAGTGATTAATGGGT
>DALYUO010000017.1:36303-37098 GCA_031981225.1 Pararcticibacter sp. | reverse complement strand
GTTCCTGCCATGACAAACCCGCCATTGTGTTTATGCGATGTTTATCAAAGGTTTTGTTATACGTAAGATAGGTTTCCTCCTGCCAGTATAATATATCCGTGTGGTTGATTTCCGCCCATCCATTTGGCATAGATATATTATTTAGGGTAATGGAAGAATATCCTTTATAGGCCTTTTTATGATTATCAACACCAAATTGTGTTTTCAGATCGAGGCCATCCGCTAAATGGAAGGTTAACGCTGCATTTCCGAAGATTTGTGTATTATAACGCATGCGTTTCTGCAGGTCCAGAATAGCAGCAGGATTAGACATCCCCTCAAAACCTAAAACGTTAGAAACGGTTGAAGATGCGGACGAGGTATATTTCCCGTCAGGTTGGCGAAGTGGCAGCCACGGCAGCATTTCGATCATGGTACGCCTGGCATCCTGACCACCTCCATCCTCCGGAGTATAGCGCCCCCAGGTGTGATTGGCTGTCAGATTCACGCTAGCTGATAACCATTCTTTTACCTTGGTATCGTAAGCCAGCTTACCATTGATCCTTTTATTGTTGGTATTTAATACAATTCCTTGCTGATCAGAGTAATTAAGGAATGCACCCATCGAAGAGTGTTCATCACCTTGCTGAATGTTCAGCTGGTGGTTTTGAGAGGTGGCTGTTCTAGTAGCTTCCTTCTGCCAGTTAGTACTATACAGCGGATTACCATTGGAATCGAAGTAGTTGGGATCATTGAACCAGGTCTTCTTATCCAGCGACCAGTTCTTGCCCTGCCACCTATTTTCATTTTCCAAAC
>DALYUO010000017.1:29741-36293 GCA_031981225.1 Pararcticibacter sp. | reverse complement strand
GAACGCGTCGACCCACTCCTGCCCGCTAAGCACGTCCATATAATGCTGCGCGGAGCTAGAACCAACAGAGCCTTGGTAGCTGATGGTCCGACGCCCATCCTTATTGCCTCTTTTTGTTGTCACCAGGATCACCCCGTTAGCGCCGCGAGCGCCATATATTGCAGCTGAAGAGGCATCCTTCAACACTTCGATCCGCTCAATATCATTCGGATTCAGTAAATGGAAATCTTCCATAACAACACCATCTACCACGTATAGCGGATTCGATGAAGAGTTAATTGTAGCTGTACCACGAATGATGACGCGGTTAGCATAAGCACCTGGCTGGCTAGAGTTAGAGAAAATGTTAACACCGGCGGCCTTGCCTCTGAGGTTATCGAGTGGGCTAAAATTTTGGGCTTTGACCATGTCCGCCCCCTTGGCAATGGCAATAGATCCCGTGACGTCCGATTTCCGCATGGTACCGTATCCCACGACAACAACTTCTTCCAATTTGGTATTGGATTTTTCCATTCTGATCTCAATCGTATTTCTTCCGTTCAAAGAAACCCTCTGTCTTTCATACCCTATAGAGGAAACAACCAGAACAGCATTCAGATTGGGAACTTCGATTGAAAAGGCGCCGTTTACATCAGTACTGGTCCCTTTACCTCCACTTGCAACACTAAGCGTTACGCCTGGTAGTGTTTCGCCGGTAGAGGCATCCTTCACGACTCCTGTAACCTTTTGCGCCTGAGGAGACACGGACGGTTTATCTGCTTTAATCTCTGGCCTTTTTGTAATGAAGATAATGTTGTTCTGGATTTTATACTGAAGCGGCTGTCCTTCGAAACAGAGGTCCAGTACTTTCATAATGTCCAGATTTTTGGCCTGAACAGTAATCGGTTTGGCTTCCTTTAATGTAACATTGTTATACAAAAAGTCGAACTTTGTTTGCTTTTTTATTTGTGCAATTACCTCTGATATAGGGGCATTGGTAACCGTTAAAGATATTTTTTGCGCAAAACCTTCCGCCCTTATCTGAGAAAAGGCTGCAACAAGCAAAATAAAGGTTAATTTCATTTTTAGAAAAAGATTTGAACGCGCACAGGAACCTCTCCTGAAAGGGAGTTCAGTAAATTTTTTATACATTTGAGTGTTAGGTTAAAATTTAAATTTATTGTTAGCTTCAATCTATTTAATGAATTACCTGGCTCAGCTTTGCTGATGAACCAAGGGAGATTCGACCATCCCTTGGTTTAGGTATTTAGTCTTTTGTATCTTCTTTAAGATTCCTCCTTTCTTAAGTTGATTTCGTAAATTGGTTAATTTTATTACAATATTTTTTCTCTATTGTTCATTAAATATCCAATAAGTTTATAATACAGTTTTTTAAGGTATTTAATTCGATACAACTATCGTTCTTCCTTCTACTTTAAAATCAACATTTCCTAATATTTTGAGAACTTTTAAAATGTCATCTAAGTCTGAAGAACGGGAAAATGTGCCGCCGAACTTTTCTTCTTTGTTAATACTTTGATAGTCGATATTTACATCATACCACCGGCCTATCACTTTCATTATACTGGTTATATCTTGATTGTCGAATATAAAATATCCGTTTTTCCAGGAGATGATATTCTCGGTGTTGACATTTCTTACATCAATTGCTCCGTCGCCGCTAAAAACCGTAGATTGCTGGCCCGGTAATAGTATACGTGAATTTCCCGACAATGTATTACTCGTCTTTATACTACCCTCCATTAAAGTAGTGCTGATAATCGGTTCGTCTTTATAACCATTGATATTAAAATGGGTGCCCAACACAGTTACTTCTTGTTTTCCGGTTTTTACGATAAACGGCCGGGCTTTATCTTTTGCTACCTCGAAGTAGGCTTCTCCGTCTAGCTGTATCCTGCGTTCTTTGCTCCCATGGAAATTTACAGGATACACCAATTTCGAAGCGGCATTCAACCAAACGGAAGTCCCATCGGGCAAGCGTACCTGATACTGCCCTCCCCTGGGTGTTTCTATGGTGTTGTACTGCGATGAGCCTGAACCAGCAGAAGAGTTTTCACTGGTATAGATGATCTGTCCATCTGCTGTTTTTATAATTTTTATACCTGCCTGGGCAGCGATACTTCCATTGGCTGCATCAGTAAGCGATATTTTCTTTCCGTTACTTAATGTTAAAAATGCCTTATTTCCACCGGGATGAACAACCGCAGGCTTAACGGCCAAACTTTGTGTACTATCTTTCCGGTTGAATAAAAGATAACCGGCACTCATAACGATTAATATAGTGGCAGCAATTGAAACCGGCCACCATAACCGCAACGTTCTTTGGCGTGAAGACGATACGCTGGGTGAAGACAAACGAGATTCGACCGCTTCATATATACGGTTTACTTCTGAACTTGTTAAGTTGCTTTGCCTATCAGAAGCAAGGACGTGTTCCAGGTCCTCTTCAATTGCAGAGTCCCACTCGGCCTGACGAGTACCGCTTTCTATATGCCAAAACACTTCATCTACCTCCTCGGTACTGCATTGCCCGTTGATGTATTTTAGAAAAAGGTCCTTAATTTTATAGTCCACTTCCGGCTTTTTTATGACTTATACAATCGGCAGGAGATTTACATATACGATCAATGTAAAAAAAGATCATATAATTTATAAAACACTGACTGTTAGTCTAATAAATTTGAGAGAAACACTAGAAGTGCCAGTGCCGCGTTTTTAAATGTGATATACTCCCGTATAGATCTGAGCGCTTTCACCATCTGACTGTTGACAGTGCCTTCAGTGATGGCCAACTCAGCAGCGACCTGCTTATAAGAAAGGCCCTGCATTTTACAACGAATGAAAACTTCTTTGCACTGTGGTGGCAATTTGGAGATTGCTTCAGTTAACATAACATTGCTTTCCGAGTATTCAACCTGCAATTCGGTAGTATTTTCACTGGGATCAACGTATTTTCTGATTTCGTTAAGGATACCTGATTCATGCTGCAAGCGCTTTAAGAGGTTAAGTAAATGCCGCTTAGCTATGGTGTAGAGATAAGTCCTGAATGGCTGCTCGGGATCAATTAGTACACGGGTTTCCCATATCTTAATAAAAACGTCCTGAACAACATCTTCAGCTAACTGACGCGATTTCGCTGTGCGCAAGATAAAATAGTGTAGCTTTTTTACATGGATATCATATAATGACCTTAAAGCTCCTTCATGTCCTTCGTGAAGAAGGTAAATAAGTTCTTTTTCAGAAAGTTCACTATACTTAACGGTAGCTATATCCATATTCAATGGAATCAATATTTTATAGGTAACTCAGACTTCGAAAGAAATCTTTCAAAAGCCGGGACATAAAAGCATTTTTTTGAATAAAAACAGAGCATTAAAATGCGTCAAACAAAAACATCCTGCAAACCAAAGATAATGATAGAATATCTGAAATAAAAGTGCAAGTTATATATGCTAAAACGTTACAGAAGGGCTCAACCAGCATTATTGTAAATTTGGCCTAGGTTACTCCTTTCTTTCTTCTCTTACATTTATTTCCACTCTTCAGCTCCCCGGTTTTGCGAGTGTTTTATTTTGCTGATATTTGATTAATAATACTTATCATATGCGTAATTTTTTCTTAGCCCTTTCCTTTTTATTATATCATACCGTATGCACTGGCCAGATTACTGGTAGCTGGATAAAAACAAGAGTGGTGTTCAGTGACAATACAGAGCTTCCTGAAGATATGGAATTGAAGTATAGTTACGCGCGGTACACCTTTGAAAGAGACGGTAATTTGTATATCTCAATGAAATATGATTCAAAAGGAACTGCGGTAAAGTATGTCACCGATAACAATGTTCTGACCACCAGTTTAAAGGAAACTGGTATGCCCCTTAATTGTTATAAAATCGAAGAGTATAATGACAGTTCACTGGTCCTGCTGCAATCCGGAAAGAACGGTTTTGACGGCAATGATTGTCTTCGTTTATTTCTGACTTCGGAAAAGAAATACACGTCTTCATTTACAGCTACGATGAATGAAATCTTTTCCATTAAAGGTACCGACACGATTTTTGTGGCCAGCGACAGGCTATTCCCCCGATATAAAGGGAAAGGAGAGCTTTTTGATGTACTCAAATCGGGTATGCCGGAGCAACAATCTGCCGACATGCACTTTCTTGCCACTTATGTAGTCGATAAAAACGGTCTCGCCGACAGTCTTCATATTATAGAAGGTATCAGCAAGGATTTCGATCGTATAATCTTGAAGAACTTTAACAAAATCAGGAAAAACTGGACGCCTGCCCTCTACAAGGGACGGCCGGTTGCTGTATTGATGACACAGGAATACAGGTACTTTTCCTCTGAAACAATGCTGCCTGTTTTTGATTTCGGAAAAAAAGGAAAGGATGCTATACATGAAGGAGATTATGGGAAAGCTCTTTATTATTTTGATCTAGCTATTAAAAAGTATCCGGATAATGTCGAACTTCTGTACCAAAGAGCAGTTTGCCGGGGGTACCTTGGTAATAATGATGCTGCCTGCGCCGATCTTGAGAAAATAAAGGAGCTGGGAAGCAATCTAGGAAAGGAATTGCAGGGAAGGTTCTGTAAATAAGGGTCTCTTTACGATTAACAACAACGATCAAGTCTGGATGTTGTAAGCCGGGACCTGGAAATATTCACGAGTGATATATATGAAACCATTCATTACATTCTTTTGCTTGACAGTCCTTGCATTAACTTCGTATAGAGAAAAAGCAGGAGCGAAAACTATCATTATGAAAACAACCGACAGTCTAACTTTCAAAAGCGGCTATTCTGAAGTGAATGGTCTTAAGATGTACTACGAAATTTATGGATATGGAAAACCGCTTGTCTTAATTCATGGCGGTGGCTCTACAATCCAAACAAGTTTTGGAAGAGTGATTCCTCTGCTTGCCAAAAGCAGACAAGTAATCGCGGTAGAGCTGCAGGCACACGGGCGGACAAGCGACAGAAACGCAGATCTCTCATTTGAACAAGATGCCGATGATGTAGCAGCGCTTTTAAAAAATCTCAATATTGATAAAGCCGATTTTTTCGGTTTCAGTAATGGCGGGACAACTACGCTGCAGATCGCCATTCGTCATCCAGAAATAACAGGCAAGATTATTCTAGGTTCCGCTCTTTCCAAAAGGAACGGAGTTCCGTCAGCTTTTTGGAATTTCATGAAACAAGCCAGCTTGGATCAAATGCCCGGACAGCTGAAATTAGCCTATATAGAGGTTGCACCGGACACAAATGGCTTGCAAATAATGCACGACAGGGACGCAAAGAGAATGGTAAATTTCAAAGATATACCCGATGAGAAAATAAAATCAATTAAAGCCCCCGCCTTAATTATTATAGGCGACAAAGACGTCATTACTCCTGAACACGCTATTGAAATGCACAGAATGATTGGCGGTTCACAGTTAGCCATCATCCCCGGTGTACATGGTGAACACATAGGAGAAGAAATAACAACGCTAAAACAAGAGTTTAAGGAAGCTGACTTGGTAGTGGGCATGATTGAAAAATTTCTTGATTAATAACGAACTGATAACAGGATATTGACAACAGTCTAACCAAGAAGTAACCCGGAAGCCATCACCACCGGAACTGCTTCGACACAGCACCTGATCACCTTGCTGAAACGGCGATCGCTTCATGAAGGAAATAGGGTTCCATGCAATTGCATCGACGTATCGATAGGCATGTTGGTTAGATAAGGGTTAGATAGAAGTAAAAGAACGAAGGCGCTTGAATCACGTGCCTCCGTTCTTATGCAATTAGTTCATTACCATTCTGGATTTTGCACCAGTGTTGGGCAGCGCTGTAACTCAGTATACATAATCGGGAATAAACAATGCTTGGTTGAGAACACTCTTTCTTCTACGCAAAATCTTTCCATTTTATACTTAACCCCACCTATAATAATCTTCCCGTTATCAGACTGAACGGGTCTCATTCCATTGATCATCCGCTGACATTTGGGATAAGCTCCGTTGTTACTTTTCCAGTAAATTTGAGATCTTTCAGTATTTGTTGATCCTGAAGCTTTCCATAGGGTTTCTTTAGCAAGTTCAGTTGTACTGCTGGGCTCAAGATACAGTCTGCTTTGCCAAGGCCTTTTGTCCTCGTAAAAGAACTCAACCCTGCGTTCCCGTTTTATGTAATCCCTCATAACAGCAGCATCAACTTTGGCAGATGGAGGCATTGGGACCATAAAAGAGCGGGCCCTAACCCTGTTTATCATGTCGTATATCTCTTGATTTGGGCCACTAATTTCATTTACTGCTTCACAATAGATATATATAAATTCAGGCAGCCGCCAAACAGGAGGACAATTAATATCAAAGCTACCGCTCTTATTGTAAGCCTCTTTCTGAAATTTGCGTAAGTAGTATCCTGTGGTAGTTGCGTTTGTGGCGCCTATCTTGTCGGAACCAGTAGCTGTATTGACTGTCTTTTTATTATTGCTGTTGTCTCTATATGGCGCACCGTGATAAATTATGTCCCGATAGAAACGAGGGTCGCGCCTCTG
>DALYUO010000017.1:26200-29731 GCA_031981225.1 Pararcticibacter sp. | reverse complement strand
GCAGTTCTGGCGTTAGCTGAATAAACCGGATATCCGTACCCGTCTGCGGCTATAAATTCATACTCATCTACCTGTTCTTGTACCGGCTGCTGACGAGAAGATCCGCTTCTGCTGGGAGGATAAATATCTCCCTGCCATCCCTGACTTTTGTCCTTGGCGATAAAGAATATAGCTTCATTTTCAAAAGCATTCATGTCGTAATACATATCCCACAGACGTGCATAAACAGTTGAATTATTGAGATCCTGATTGTTATTGTCCTTAAAATCAGTTTGATCGTGCCTTTCATACAAACTGTACCTTATTCTCCCTTCCACCTGGAAATTAATCACGGCAGCTGCAGCGTCTTTTGCGGCTACCCATCGCTTTATATCATAGGTGTATTCACTCTCAAACTGACGATTTCCTGTATACCCAAACTTGTCTTTAGCTCCGTTGTAAAGGGGGGTTGCTGCGAACCATCTGGCAGCGGCAATAAGACCTAAACAAGCTCCTTTTTCTATTCTGCCAAAATTGATATTCGACTGCCCATAGAATCCCGGGACTCTTTTATAAGCTTCGTTGGCATCAGCTATGATCTTTTCAATAACAGAATGTACAGACTCGTTTTTAAATTGCATAGGATCATCACTCTTAACTACTTTATCGATATATGGAACTTCTCCATAAAGCCGTAAAAGCAATAAGTGAAAATATGCGCGTAAAAAGTAAACCTCGCCTATTCTGCATTGAAGATCACCAGGCTGAAGTGGATTGTCAGGAGTTTGGTATTTTTCTATACCCTCAAGAATTACGTTGGTATGTCTAATGCTTGTATATAGTCCTTCCCAAAACTGGCCGTTATTATTACCGGGGATAGAATTAGTATTCCAGGCACCTGTATTATAGTTGTTGGTGATATTTCCTTCAACTGTGGAGCCTTCACATTCATCTGTAATTGCCGATGACGAAAAATGAGAGAAGAATACCAGAGGACTATTAGCCTTCCGGGCACGGTAGTAAGCTTCGCTTACCAGCTTATCAACCTTTTCGAAGCGGGTAAATACTTGTTGTTCTGTTATCTGATCATCAGGTTCCCTGTCGAGAAAATCATCGTTACAAGCAAAAAAGCATAACATGATTATAAGAGTTCCTGCTGCATATATCGTCCTTTTCATTACTGTCTATGTATTAGAATGTTACATTAATGCCTAAATTGTATATCTTTTGAATAGGGTACCAAGCTCCCCAGCCATCTCCTGTTTCAGGATCTATATCCGCGTCATCGAGACCATCCCATGTAAGAAGATTAAGCCCCTGTGCATAAATTCTAACCTGCTGCAGTCCGGCGACTTTTGATAAACGTGAAGGAAGAATATACCCAATCTCAATATTTTTCAGCCGCAAATATTTCGCATCATATAAATACAAGCTACTCCTGTCGTTCTTATTATTATTATGAGTACCCATATGCAAGGCAGGGTAAGTAGCAGTGGATGCAGTTTCAGGGGTCCATCTGTTAAGATGCATATTTTTCACTTTCCCTATTTTATCCTGATCATATTGAGGGAAATCCCATGCTGCTGCTCCGGATAAAAGGATAGAGGTATTGGTAGCTCCCTGAAACAGAAAGCTGAGATCAAAATGCTTATACTGAACGCCTAAAGGTATACCAAACTGAATTTCCGGGCTCCGTGGATGTCCCATTGATGTCCTGTCATTATCGTCAATTACGCCGTCACTGTTCAGGTCTTTGTAGACCGCGTCACCCGGAATAAGTGTTCCCCATGTTTGATATCCGCTTTGATTAAGAGTGGTTGCTTCTGAAGCATCTGCTACAAAATGGTCAAAAACATAAACATAATTAAGTCCCAGACTTTTTCCTGTCTCCTGGCGCCAGTTATTCAGTCTTGGAATCTCATTCATGTATATGAGTTTATTTCTCGCGAACGTAAAATTGGGTTTAATATAATACCTGAAGTCTTTGCCTATTTTATCATCCCATGACAGTTCAAAGTCAACACCACGGTTTCTGACTTTCCCCAGGTTCACATACGGAGCTCCTTTGCCCACAACTGACGGAAAGCCCACCTTGTTATTGCCGTCATTGAGATTTGTAATAATATCGTACCTGTCTTCATTAAAAATGTCAATTGTTGTACTTAATCGATGATTAAAGAAGACGACATCCAATCCAATATTAGTCTTCTTTGCTTTTTCCCAGGTAATAATCTCATTCGGCAAGCGTCCTTCCACCAATCCGGTTCCACTACTTCCAAAGTTCTGACCATAATAGAATGAGTGATCAGTAGTATTGTAATAAGAAAGGTAAGCAAACCTGTCACCTGCTATCTTATCACTACCTACAATACCATAGGAGGCCCTAATCTTTAACTGATCCAGCCAGCTTTTGGAACGGTCCATAAAACTCTCGTTGGTTATTATCCAACCCAAGGAAGCTGCAGGAAAAAAGCCATACCGTTTATCAGGCGCAAAGTTCTCAGATCCATTGTATCCAAAATTAAACTCTGCCAGATATTTTTTATCATAATAATAGGCTGCCCTACCGGTAAGTCCCTGATAGCAATATGCTATATCCTTATCGGAGGTTCTTAATGAACGATTGAAAAGCAACATTCCTGAAACTTCATGAATCTCATTGAAGGTCCTTGCATAATCTGTTCGGAACTGATAATACGTTTTACTTACATGTGCATTCGTGCTAAGATCATTACGAAGGGTTTGATCAATGACGTACTTATTACCATTTTGATAAGCTCCTTCATAATGTCCTGGCTCCATATATATATCAGAACCACCGACGGGCGTAAATGTGGCATATCCCGGATATTGGGCATATCCTTCCGAATAATAATCAACATCCCTTCTAAGCCATCGACCCTCTGACGCATCATATGAAAAAGAGGCTTCAGCTTTTAGTCCTTTCGTAATGAAGTTAAGGTTATAACCCAGAGCAAATGTTCCCTCGAGGTAAGTGTTCTTTTCGTTCTGGTAACCGGTTCTGCTCAGTTCTCCTAGTACATTTAATCTATTGATGTTATTTCCATATAACATGCCATAGGGGTTGTTTACTCTGAAGCTGGCATTAGCGGGATTTTCATTATTTTCTATTGTGATTGGAAGATAGGAAGGCTGTGTTATTGCAAGAGTGATTACTTTCCCGGCCGATGTTCCCGGTGATGTACGATCCGTTATGCGTGCCCCTAAATCTAAACGCGCCCAAAAATTGTCGGTGATATTAATATCGATATTTGATCTGAAATTATACCTTTCAAACTTAGAATCAACATCGGCATTAGCGTCATCAATATGTTTGAAGTTTCCGCCCTGGTTAAAGAAGCTTCCCAATACATAGTATCGTGCTTTATCTGTACCTCCCCTGATGGAAAGAGAATAGTCTTGTTGCATGGAAGTTTTGAAGATATAATCAAAGTAATCCCAATTATAGCCCATCCCATCAGAATTATCCCCTTTAGCTATCCTGAATTTATCAATAGCGTCCTGCGAAAAAAGCTTGAGGGATGATACGTC
>DALYUO010000017.1:24513-26160 GCA_031981225.1 Pararcticibacter sp. | reverse complement strand
GATTTTAGCCTCATTATATAAAACTGCATAGTCGGCAGACCCCAGGTATGTCGGGAATTTTACGGGATTATTAAATCCGGTAGCTAATTTAAAATTGACAGTCGCTTTCTCCGCTGCCTGCCCACGCTTTGTGGATATCACGATAACCCCGTTTGCTCCCCTGATACCATACGCGGCAGTTGCCGATGCATCCTTTAATATGGTAAATGTTTCAATTTCGTCAGCGGCAAGGTAGCTCATATCCCGCTCTACGCCGTCGATGATAACGATAGGAGATTGATCGCCGTAAGTCGCTTTTCCCCTGATAAAGATTTCACTTTTGTCTACTCCTACTTCTCCTCCCCTGTATTGATTTGCTATTAGCCCGGGTAATCGTCCGGCCAGTGCATTGTTTACATTCGCGGTTGGACTTTGCTGCAGATCTTTTGTCGTAATAGTTGCAACAGACCCGATAAGCGTCTCTTTCCTTTGCTTATTATAGCCAACAACCACCACTTCCTGCAATGCACGCGAATCCTCTACCATATATACCTTTACCTGCTTCTTTCCCTGTAACGGCATTTCAAACGGCTGATAACCGATATATGAAAAGACGAGTACGGCATCGGCATAAGGTACTTCTATCATAAATTTCCCGTTAGCATCAGTGACTGCTCCAATCTGTGTTCCTTTCACCCGTACGGTAACACCTATAAGCACCTCATTATATCTTCTGTCGTAGACCACTCCGGTCACTTTTAGAGGCGGAAAAGCATTAGTTGCCAACTCAGTATCTTTATATAAAACAACTGTTTTATCTTCAATTACATATTTTAGTGACTGATCTTTAAAACACGCTCTCAGAACGTGTTCCAGCGGCATGTTTTTTACATGGAGGTCAACCGGATTAGTTTCTTCAAGCATTGCTGAATTGTAAATAAAGTTATATCCGGTCTGCTTGTGTAGTATGTTGAACACATCCTCCAAAGAAGCCTTGTTAACTTTAAATGTAACATTTTGAGCTTTCGTCACTGCTGAGGCTTGAAATAACGTTACTGTGATTAACAGAATTATAAGTTTCATAATAATCAGCGGCTTAAAAAAATGCAAAGAGGTTCCATTGCATTGAAATTCAATGTTGAATTTGTACATTTGATTGTTAAGTAAAATGGATAACTAAATTTTCTTAATGATTGCCTTTGGCACTCGATCGGGTATGTTCCAAGCATTCCCGATCTTTTTGATTTATTGGTAATTGATTATTTCATAACAGTTATTTTCCTCCCCTCTACTTTAAAGTGAATTGTGTTGGTTAACTCAAGTTTTCTAAGTACGTCTTGAAGATCTGTATAGCGGGAAACCGTACCACCGAACCGCATCTTTTTCAATCCACTTTCATATACGACGTCAACATCATACCATCGAGCGATCTTATTCATGATTGTACGTATATCTTCATTATCAAATTGAAACAAGCCATTTTTCCATGCGATGGCATTTTGGGGATCAACATTTTTTACTTTGAGTTCAAACTGATGTAAAATAACCTGCTGACCAGGAAGAATTATTTTGCCTTCGCCAGTATTAACCGAGTTGACGCGTATGCTTCCCTCCAGAAGTGTTGTCTTGGATGCTATTTCATCGTCATATGAGTTAACGTTAAAATGT
>DALYUO010000017.1:23251-24461 GCA_031981225.1 Pararcticibacter sp. | reverse complement strand
GACCTGGCTTTTACTGACCACTTTAAATGGCATCAGTTTGTCAGGCATTACCTCAAAATAAGCTTCTCCTTCTAGTTGAACTTTTCGCTCCCCCCCGCTGAATGCCAGGGGATATCTTAAAGTAGAGGCTGAATTTAGCCAAACTTTGGTTCCGTCTGGCAAATCTATCTGATAAATGCCACCCTTAGGCGTTTGCATCATATTAAAACTGTTCGCTGCAGCCTCTGCATTCTGTGAGACTGATTTATAAACAATTTGCCCTTCGTCAGTTTTAGTTATCTCCACACCCGTCTGCTTTGCTATGGTTCCACCCGATTTGTCATCAAGAAATACTCTTGATCCATCCGACAGTATAAGCACAGCTTTATTGCTTCCATATGTGATTGATTTATCAGCGCCATTTAGTTGTTTATTTGCGACGTCAGTATTTTTCAGACCTCGAAATGTGAGGTATGATCCTATTGAAAAGATCAGCAATATGGCTGCGGCTGCCGCGATTTTTCTCGGATTATATATTCTGAAGAGCTGGCTTCTTGTATGGCTAGTGCTGATATTTAGTTTTTCCCTTATCTCCCTGCTAAGGGATTGCTTTTCGTCTTCCGATAGGGAGCCTATATCGTTCTTAGGATTTTCAAAAAAATCATAATACTGATCAAGAAAGCGTCGTTCGGATTCCGAAGATTTTCCGGATATAACTTTTCTGGCGATTCTTCGCAGATACTTATGATTATACTTATTGTAGAATTTCCTCATTTATTCAATTCTTTCATCAGTTAGTACCACGTCGCTCCTATACGTCAAGACCCTAGCAGGGATATTTCCTTTCCCAACTTCCTACTGGTTATATAATGGCAAAAAGGTTATAAGTGCCCCTCTTATACATAGTCTCAAAAAAAATAAAATGTCCTAAAATTATTTTTATTTTTTTCGGGAGCAACGACACAAGGGAACCAGAGAAGATTAATTAGACGAGGCAATAGTAATCATTTAAAATAAGCATGTATGATAATTACTAAGCTTAGGTAATGGGAGATATGGCTCTGCAAATCGCGAAAAGATGTCAACAGCTGGTTTTGAACCGTTTTTTGTGAGATATTTAACAAAAGACTAATTTCTTTTGTCGTCAAATTTTCCGTATATCGTAATCGGAAAATTTGACGGCGTTTTTCCGGAAGTGTTTCTATCCATAGCGTTATCAAATGTTCCAATT
>DALYUO010000017.1:20485-23238 GCA_031981225.1 Pararcticibacter sp. | reverse complement strand
ACGCTGCCATGTTTTCAAATGGCTCCACAAAATGTTCACTCATTTTGCCCCGAGACAAGAGACTATAAATTTTGTACCTGACAGCAGTGTGAAGGTAGGGTGATAAACTCTCAATATTTTTGATATTGCTTTGGTTCCACAGATCAGCAAAAACATCATGTACAATATCCTTACAGGTCTCTTTGTCTTTCAAACGCTTATAGGCCACCTTATAACATGACTCCCAGTTTCGCTTGTAAATCTGATCAAAGGCTCGGCTGTCCCGTACCTTTAACAAGGTTAAAAGTTCCTTTTCGTCTAGCTGAGAGTATTCAGACATCTAATGGGTAACAGATTTTTTCTAAAAAAACTAAAATTATTCCACTTTTTATAATGGCCTAACAACTATATTTAGTTCACAAATGGTCGCGCTACGATATTGTAAGATTCACAATCAAAAAAACTATTGAGAATGGTCGGTTTCTAATGGCACATTATTATTGCTTTTTAATAAAAAGGAGCCCTGCATATTCCTTAACTTCAGTCTTCTAGTCCCTTCCCTGCAAGAATTTTAGGAATGTATTTTTCAATCCGCGATTCCTTTGTTTTCGACTGTTTTGCTTGTGAGAAATGAAATAGATAGGCTCTTTGCCTTCCTGGTGTTAAGGCGTTAAAAGCGTTCTTCAAATCAGTATTCTGGTCTAGTCTTGTTTTAAACTCGGCAGGTACAGTATAATCTGATGTTTTTTTTAAAGTTAACTTCCTTCCGGACTTTTCGATTTCAATTGCTTCTTTGATGTAGGATTTAATAGTGGACGTTTGTTGTTTTATCTCACTGACATCTGTAAACCGGATTTGACGGGCTGATTGAACATTTTCTGTTTGCTGGATTAAGATGCCATCGGGGTCTTCGAGTAGTGCCCCTTTATGAAACAGTAAGGCACAGTATTCTTTAAAGCCGTGGATCAAAACGACGTTTTTACCATGGAAGGTGTAGCAAGGATGCATCCATTTATAATCTTCAGCTAGTTCACTATCAAGAACAATGGCTCTCAACATTATCATTTCCTCTTTCCACTTTGTGGCATTATTTAAAAACAGGTCGACTTTAGCATTCATTTTTAACCAACTTTATTTGATCGAAAGATTTTTTGTTCTCAGGTCTGAAATACCAGGATACTACAGTAAGTGCAACAAAAACTAGCGGAGCTATAAATTCTGCAAAGCTATCCTTAATGATAATATGTGAGATTACTGCGCCTGTCATTGCAAAGAAAAAACCGGCATACGCCCATTCTTTCAGCAATGCGAATTTAGGCATGAGTATTGCCACTACGCCCATCACCTTCCATATCCCAAGTATGGTCATAAAATATACCGGATAACCCAGATGTAAGATGCCATCTACGCTTTCTTTGACCCTTAAGATCTGCGCCACTCCCCCCGAAAACATTCCCAGGGCAAGAGGAATGGTCGACATCCAATAGATAAATTTATTACGCTTGTTCACTGCTTGTTATTTTAGTCTCTTTACGATTTCCTGTAAGCGGTTGTGAGCCATATTTAAACCTTGAGCAAATGGCATTTGAAGTAACTGGTTTCTGAATTCAACCGACTTGAAAACAATTTGCATCGTTAACCTGCTGGTATCGTCGGTTAATTTCTCAAATTCAAAAAATTCTAATTGAACAGGAAACGGACTATTTTCCATTTCGAAAGTCCGCGTAATTTTTTCATTCGGAATAAATTCGAGTACCACTCCATTCGCACCGAATACGACCTTTCCGTCATAAGAGGTTTCAAATTGCCAGCTTCCATGCTTCTTGTTTTCAAGCTTCAGCACTTTTGTCCCCATCCATTGTTCTACAATATCTGCATCTTCATAGGCTTTAAAAAGCAGCTCCAAAGGCAAATCAAATTCCCTCGTAATAATAAGTTCCTGTTTACCCTCTTCGGCCCTGATCTTCGTTTTCTGTTCCATCTATTTGTTTTTATAGTTTTTCATTATTGATTCTAATTTGTTAAACCGGTCATCCCACATCCTTCTAAATGGTTCTATGAAGTCGGCTATCTCTTTCATCTTTTTCGCGTTAACGTGGTAGTAAATCTCCCTTCCGCTTTGCTCGGGTCTGAGTAATTCGCATTCTGTAAGTATTTGAAGATGCTTTGATACTGTCGGCCTTGCCGTGTCAAAATTTGAGGCAATTGCCCCTGCAGTCATTGACTGAGTTGCTACCAGCATCAATATTGCCCGCCTTGTAGGATCGGCAATTGCCTGAAATACGTCTCTCCTTAAATTCATCATGAAGTCATTTGACTACAAATATATATGTAGTTATTTAACTACGCAAATTTCAAAGAGAATTTTGAGAAGGAATATTTGTTGAGTAAAATGGGGCACTTCGCATCCGCTTTTCAAATGCTTCTGAGTGGGAAGGCACCATTTAGCGACCATACTTTGTCTTCCTTCCCTGCTCTTCGAGAAAATATGGGAGAAGCAGGTGAACGA
Organism: Pararcticibacter sp.; assembly: GCA_031981225.1. Lineage (GTDB taxonomy): Bacteria > Bacteroidota > Bacteroidia > Sphingobacteriales > Sphingobacteriaceae > Arcticibacter. The sequence goes on along the minus strand of DALYUO010000017.1, from coordinate 20,750 downwards.
GCGGCAACCTGCACCGAATCGAGACAAACTGCATTGTGACAAGGTACCGACTGCGGTCTTAAAAAAGCGAGAGCTGGAGACTTAGCTTTTCAGGACGATGAGCTAAGTCGGGATCTTTGAAATTGGAAAGAGATATCCCCAGTAGGCGGGTTGGTTTTCCTTCTGGAGAGGTTGATATTAAAAGCTGGCGGGCAGTTTGAACAATGGTTTCCAGATCAGACACCGGCTGAGGATAAGACTGACTGCGGGTAATCTGCTTAAAATC
>DALYUO010000017.1:18501-20475 GCA_031981225.1 Pararcticibacter sp. | reverse complement strand
ATTTTATTTTAAGTGTAATGGTTCGGCCTTTTAAATCGTTTTTCTGCAGACGTTTATGCACGAGCCCGGCGATTCGGGTAAGCTCATCTTCCATTTCCTCCTGTGTAAGCAGATCGCGCGCAAAAGTATCTTCAGCCGCAAGCGATTTAGTTTCACGGTATGGCTGTACGGCCCTTTCGTCTATGCCTCTGACGATTCTATAATAAAAACGGCCTGTTTTTCCAAAGTTTCGAATGAGCTCATCTTCTGTAAGCTTCTTAAGATCAGCACCGGTATGCAGCCCCATTCTCTTCATCTTTGAAGCTGTTACTTTTCCCACTCCATGGAATTTTTCAACCGGCAGGGTTTCCATGAAGGCCTCTATTGACGATGGTCCAATAAACTTCAGACCGTCAGGTTTATTAATATCCGAAGCTATTTTAGCAACAAACTTATTGACGGATACACCGGCAGAAGCCGTTAACTGCAGTTCGTCCTTTATCGCTTGCTTTATTTGTTTTGCGATCTCTAATGCCGAACCAATGTTCAATTTATCACTAGTAACATCCAGGTACGCTTCATCCAGCGATAAGGGTTCAATCAGGTCGGTATACCTGCTGAATATTTCGCGTATTTTCCGGGAAACATCTTTATAAACTTCAAATCTGGGGCGTACAAATAATGCATGGGGACAAAGTTGCAAAGCCTGCTTACTGGGCATAGCCGATCGTATACCAAATTTGCGCGCTTCGTAACTGGCAGTAGCGACGACACCTCCCCTGCCTTGCGGCAAACCACCAACAACTAAAGGCTTTTCGCGATATTCCGGATTATCGCGTTGTTCTACCGATGCATAAAACGCATCCATATCTACATGGATGATCTTGCGGAGGCGTGGAACTATGGCGGCGTTGTCATTCTGTTTATTCATCATGAGATCGGCATGTTTCGAATAATCTCCAGAAAAAGTTATTAACAAAGATAGTAAAATACTAATGTTTTTAGCATAGTATTACCTTTATTTGATTAGCTTTACTTATGGTAAATAAACAGGAGAACCCGTATAGACTATTTGACCAGGAAATCCTTCAGTTTTGGAAGGATGATGGGGTAAAGTATATAAAGCTGGTTGAGTTACAGACTAACCTTCGAACCAGGTTTTTTGAACTGATTCCTGATTCTGAGATTCCCGATTCTGATGAAACGATTTATTCCATCGACTCTGACAATATTACGGAATTACTGGAAGATGGAGGCAATATCAAGTTTTTAGTACATGAAATCTACCTTGGGGAAGAGTAATGCGCGTTATATCGCCCTTGTATATTTAACCAGATTATTAGCCATACCATTAAAAACAAAGAAATGAAATGGTGATAGGAGATACCAATATAATCTACCCGAAAGGCCGCTGGGACGAAACGTCGCTGTTTGCTGAAGGTATTTATCCCCTTCTTTCTCTATGATACGAAACTCGAGCCAGGCCTCTCCCGGAAGTTTCATTTCTGCATAAAGCAGTAGTCGCTTTTCAAGACGGTCAGCGGCAAGCACCCGCCAAAAGTCAAGCGTATCGCCGTTATAAATGGTATGCATATTTGTCCTCCCGCGACGTAGGCCAACTCCTCCACATACCTTATCTATAAAACCTCTTATCCCCCATAACCAGTCGGCATAATACCAGCCTCGTTTCCCGCCTATAGACCATATATTATCGAGTACCTGATCCTCGCCGGTACTAATAAGCTTCATTCGCCGATCGACAAAACAGCCATCCGAAGGAATATCAATATGTTTAAACAGGGAACTATCAGCATAGCTTGAAATGAACGAATCTTTCCAGCTCGAAACAACGTTATTCTGCTCGATTTTTTGGAAAGCCAGCTGCACAGCCTGGCGGTAAGACAGAGGTACAATCCCAAGCATTTCCTGTAGGTTATTGGAAGTAGCTACCACTTCAACTTTCATGCTGTTTACAAGATTGACAGCAAGCTTATA
>DALYUO010000017.1:7185-18491 GCA_031981225.1 Pararcticibacter sp. | reverse complement strand
AGACGTAGAGGTAACAAAGTACAGCCAATAAGACGAAAGCCGTGGCGTCATAACCGGGACGGTCATAATAAACCTTTTTAATCCCCGCACTTCTGCATATTGTAAGAGCATTTCTTTATACGACAGAATATCTGCGCCCCCCACATCATACGACTTACTGAAGGTTTCGGTTTTGAGCAAAACACCGGTCAGGTACTCAAGGACATTTCTCACAGCAATTGGATGCGTCCGTGTGTTTACCCATTTCGGCGTGATCATAAACGGAAGTTTCTCTACCAGATCGCGGATTATTTCGAATGATGCGCTTCCTGATCCAACTATTATACCAGCCTTAATCGCGGTGAGAGGAATAGTACCCGAAGCCAGTATCTCTTCCACCCTTTTTCTGGAAGCCAGGTGTCTCGAGAGCGTCGTATGATTGGTAATACCCCCAAGATAGATAATCTGCTTCGCGGTTGTTTTCAAAATGAGTGAAAGAAAATTAGTGGCAGAAACTTCCTCCATAACCTCAAAATCTTTTATACCGGCACTCATTGAATGAATGAGGTAATATGCGCAATCAATATCGTGTATTGGCGAGATGTCAGGAATCTCTTTCAGAAAGTCAGCTTCGAATAAAGTAACTCCCTGATGATTATATATTCCGTCGGAAGGGATTCGTCTTTTATCTCTTATACAACATACTACTTCATGTCCCTGTTCGAGGAGCAAAGGAAGAAGCCTCTTTCCAATATATCCCGATGCACCTGTTAAGAGTATTTTCATTAAGAATAATTACTAATGGTTTCTCCTTTTATTATTCACTGTATAAGACAGGTGTATACATAAATTCCGGCATAAAGGTTGCATCCATATGCAGCTCTTTTCCAGTGCTAAATAGTAATTAGTAAAACAGTAGCTTAGAGAGCAGAAGATACACTAATACACTTCCGGGATTCAGGATGTATAATACTCAAATATACTGGTTTAGGCTCAGGCCAACCCTCTCTGGAAAACGTAACGTAGAAAGAACAACCGGGACAAAAGCTGAATTAAGCATCCCGGTTGATAGTTCTTGTTACTTCTTTTTGACAACTGCCAAATCGTCTTTTGACGTAGATTTCTTACCTGCCTGATAATCAGAGGTCGACTTTTTACCTTCTGTGCTTGGCGCTTTTTTAACGTTTTTACTGCCTTTACTCATGGTACTTATATTTAGGTTTATTTAAGCTATCTACTTATTAACACAAATATACCGAACTCGTTTTACAAAAAGCGTAATAATCGTTATGGGCTTTATACCATGGGTTCCTGCTGGCTCAAACAATGGAAACTACCCAAGCCCCAGATAATATCTGTAGAGTCGATACCAGTTACTTGTCTATCAGGAAAACAGTGGCTAATGATGTCCAGAGCTTTGTCATCATTCTTACAACGATACGTAGGTACAATAACATGCCGGTTACTTATGTAAAAGTTGGCATAAGACGCAGGGAGGCGCATCCCTTCATACACCACTGCATCGGGCATCGGCAGCTCTATTACATTCAGTTGCTTACCGTTTAGTAGGCGCATATGGCTCAGCGCTTGTAAATTCTGCTGCAGTAAGCTGTAGTTATCATCATTGATATTGGTTTCTACCACAGAAAGCACTGTATCTTCATTCACAAAGCGGATTGTATCGTCAATATGGCCGTCGGTATCATCACCAACAATTCCTTCTTCTACCCACAGTACCTGGTCAATGCCATAAAACTCACTCAGATATTTTTCAATCTGGCTTTGGTTGAGGTGTGGATTACGATTCTGATTTAAAAGGCAGCAAGAGGAGGTAAGCACAGTACCTTTTCCATTAAATTCAACAGATCCGCCTTCCATGACGATGCCTGGATGAAAAACAGGAAGGTTAAACTCACTACCGATTAAAGACGGGATTACGTCGTCAAGATCGTAAGGAGGATATTTGCTCCCCCAGGCGTTGTATCCCCAGTCTACAATCACTTTTTTGTCTTCAGCCTCCGGATTGATCAGGAAAGCCGGACCGTGATCGCGACACCATGCGTCGTTGGTAGGATGCAGAAAGAACTCTATTTGTCCGAGGTCTGTCCCTGCCTCGGCGAGATGGCACTTAGCAAACTGCTTCATCGCCTCATCAGCTACGTTAATCCTCACCTTTTCGCCAGCGCTAAGCAGTTTAACGAATTGGCTGTACCGACCGTAAATACTTTCAATTTTCCCGGGCCAACTTTCTTCTTTATGCGGCCAGCTCAGCCATGTCGCTTCATGCGGCGCCCATTCGGCAGGAAAGCTGTAACCGAGACTCTTGGGGGTTGCATATTCAGTATCCATATCTCGGTTAGTCTTCGTCGATATAACGTTTCGTAATAGGTCCGTAAGAATCAATGCGACGGTCGCGCAGGAAAGGCCAGTGCGTGCGATAGCGATCAGATTTACTTAGATCAATATCCTCTACATGAATTTCTTCTTCCTGATGGGAGGCTTGGTAAAGCACCGAGCCAAAAGGGTTAGCTACAAATGATCCACCCCAGAATTTCATTGGCCCCTCGTCTCCTACTCTGTTCACACTTACCACATGAACTCCATTCGCTACCGCGTGGCTACGTTGTATAGTTTGCCATGCATTATATTGTTCAGTATTAGTACCCACATCCTGCGATGAGGCCCAGCCTATAGCGGTAGGGAAAAATAGTATTTCGGCGCCCATCAGCGAAGTAATCCGGGCTGCCTCGGGATACCACTGATCCCAGCAGATAAGTACTCCAATAGTTGCATAACGGGTTTTAAATACCTTGTAACCCAAATCACCGGGAGTGAAATAGAATTTTTCATAGTATCCCGGATCGTCGGGAATATGCATTTTCCGATATTTTCCCAGATAACTTCCATCGGCATCTATCACTGCAGTAGTATTGTGATAAAGCCCTTGTGTACGTTTCTCAAAAAGAGAAGCGATAATTACAACATTTAGTTCCTTGGCAACCTCGGACAGTGACGTTGTAGACGGACCAGGGATACTTTCAGCAAGAAGAAAATTGTCGTAATCTTCTACGTCGCAAAAATAAAGGGAAGTAAACAATTCTTGAAGACACACTATCTCCGCTCCTTTTTCTGCTGCCTCCCTCACTTTGGAAATTGCCTTTGCAAGGTTTTCTTCTTTGGCGGCAGTGCAGCTCATCTGTACAAGTCCTACTTTTACTTTCTGCTTCATTGTCTGTCGTTATATTTAGCGTTTGTGGGCCTGCTATTTGTTAATTACTGTTAATTTTCTCGATTCGCCTGAGTCTCAACGCAGGAAGATCGACTTCGTTAAAAGGCTGCAAAGTTAAAAATTTTAACGGCGAACGGTGCAGTTCGTGCAGCTTTTGATATAAGGATGAGAATTATCGACGCTCCGGCCAGCAACTTTTTGAAAATGAGCATCAACATTTTAGAAACTGGAAAGTCTATATTTAAACTTTTCAGATACAATATTGGGAACAGAGCAAGGTTCCTGCATATAACACATTCTGTACCAACTATAATTGTCATGATCCATGACAAAAAACCAATGATCTAAAAAATTTTAAAACTTAATTCCCTTTATTTTTATTTGATAATATCATCATCCGGTCTATATTTGGCAATTACTAACAGAATTAACCACTCTAATGGATTTATTTTACGAAAACTTAATTTACTTTATCCCGGTTATGGGACTGATTGGGATCCTGGTAATGCTGTCGAAATCGCGATGGGTTATTAAACAAGAAACAGGTGATGAAAACATGAATACTCTGGCAGGTTATATTGCTGCCGGAGCAATGGCTTTCCTCCGGGCCGAATGGAAGATTCTTTCGTACTTTGCTGTCGTCGCTGCAGCTATACTTGCCTGGTCGGGAACTCTCATTGAGACATCAAGCTGGGTTATTGCCGTTTCTTTTCTTATTGGCGCTTTTACTTCTGCTCTTGCAGGATATATAGGTATGAACATCGCTACGAAGGCTAATGTTCGAACTACTCAGGCGGCGCGTACCAGTCTGGCAAAAGCGCTAAAGGTTTCATTTACCGGCGGAAGCGTAATGGGACTCGGGGTTGCAGGACTTGCTGTTCTGGGACTCGGCTCATTGTTCATTGTTTTTTATCAGATGTATGTAGTACAGGTAGGCGGTCACGTAAACGGCCCGGGAATGCAGAAGGCTCTGGAAGTGCTTGCCGGTTTTTCTTTAGGAGCGGAATCGATTGCGCTGTTCGCGAGAGTCGGTGGAGGTATCTATACGAAAGCCGCAGATGTAGGCGCCGATCTTGTTGGAAAAGTTGAAGCCGGTATTCCGGAAGATGATGTTCGTAACCCAGCTACTATTGCCGACAATGTTGGTGATAATGTTGGAGATGTTGCCGGTATGGGCGCCGATCTATTTGGTTCATACGTAGCTACAATTTTAGCTACTATGGTTTTGGGTCGCGAAATTGTATCTAGCGACAACTTTGGTGGAATTGCCCCGGTACTGCTGCCGATGTTTATCGCAGGCATCGGACTTATATTTTCGATTATTTCAACCAGTTTGGTTAAAATCAAAAACGAAACAGATAGTGTTCAAAATGCATTGAACCTGGGAAACTGGTCGTCTATCATATTGACAGCTATTGCTTCGTATTTCGCAGTACAATGGTTACTTCCCGATACCATGAGCATACGCGGAGTGAGCTTTGACAAAACGGATGTTTTCTATGCAATTGTAGTCGGCCTGGTTGTTGGAACTTTGATGAGCCTTATCACTGAGTATTACACTGCAATGGGAAAAAGACCCGTGCTCTCGATTATCAGCCGTTCGGGCACGGGGCATGCTACCAATATCATTGGCGGACTTTCTGTAGGAATGGAATCTACACTAATGCCTGCAATCGTTCTCGCTCTGGGAATCTATGGATCGTTCTTCTTCGCGGGCCTATATGGTGTAGCTATTGCTGCTGCGGGCATGATGGCTACCACTGCCATGCAATTAGCAATTGATGCTTTCGGACCAATAGCCGATAACGCAGGTGGAATTGCTGAAATGAGTAAGCTACCTGAGGAAGTACGCAAACGTACAGACAACCTTGATGCTGTAGGGAACACCACTGCTGCTACAGGTAAAGGATTTGCAATCGCTTCGGCGGCCCTGACTTCTCTCGCACTGTTCGCTGCATTTGTTGGCATTGCAGGCATCAATTCGATTGATATATATAAGGCGAATGTTCTTGCCGGATTATTTATAGGTGGAATGATCCCATATATCTTTTCGTCTCTGGCTATTGCAGCCGTTGGCCGCGCCGCCATGGACATGGTGCAGGAAGTGCGGAGGCAATTCAGAGAAATCCCGGGAATAATGGAATACAAAGCCAGACCGGAATACGAAAAATGTATTGCTATTTCTACTAAGGCTTCTATTCGCGAAATGTTACTTCCAGGAGCGATTGCCCTTCTTGTTCCTATTCTTGTAGGATTTACATTAGGTCCGGAAGTACTGGGAGGCTTACTAGCCGGTGTTACCGTTTCAGGAGTACTGTTAGGCATGTTTCAGTCTAACGCTGGCGGCGCATGGGATAACGCGAAGAAATCTTTTGAAAAGGGTGCAGACATCAAGGGTGAAATGTTCTATAAGAACTCTGATCCCCATAAAGCTTCCGTCACAGGCGACACTGTGGGCGATCCTTTTAAAGATACATCAGGCCCTTCTATGAATATCCTGATCAAACTGATGTCTATAGTTTCACTTATCATTGCTCCTCATATCGCTGTGTCGCCACCGTCAGAGATCGAGGCAGGATTAAACAAGAAAAAGCCGGAAGTTATGACTACGGTGAAGGCTTTTGATGCAGATAAATCAGACGTAAAGGCTGAAAATTCAGAAAAACTCAGCTTTTTTAAATAAAACCAATATACCGTCGTTTAATAACGGCTAAAAGTATATTTCAAGGGAGATTTTACCAGGTATCGAATAATTTTTCTTAAAGAACGAGCAACTCATTCTTTGTATTATAAAAATTATAGATATTTTGTAAAATCTCCTTCTTTTTTTAAGGCAAAAAGCATTAGGTTTGGAGGAAATTCAATTATTAACACAAGTCTTTATTAAAAACGTAAAAATTACATGTTCTACAAGAAATCGATTGAACAGTTATTACTTGAAGCAGGTGCAAGTGGCGAGGGCCACTTGAAGAGATCGCTCACCAGCTTTAATCTGGTTGCTTTGGGTATCGGTGCAATTATTGGAGCTGGTCTGTTTTCCCTTACAGGAATAGCGGCTGCTGAAAATGCTGGCCCCGCTGTAACCATTTCGTTTGTTCTTGCTGCAGTTGCATGTGCTTTTGCTGGACTTTGTTATGCTGAATTTGCTTCGATGATTCCAGTAGCTGGAAGTGCTTATACTTATTCTTATGCTACTATGGGCGAATTTATGGCCTGGATAATCGGCTGGGATCTGGTGCTTGAGTATGCTTTGGGGGCTGCCACTGTTTCGGTCAGCTGGTCGAGATATTTGCTTGAATTTTTACATAAATACAACCTGTCTCTCCCCCACGAGTTGGCGGTCTCGCCCTGGGAGACGGTAAAATTAGGCGATGGTACTATTATCGAGGGTGGTTTCATTAATCTTCCTGCGATATTTATTGTAATGCTGCTATCGCTCGTTCTCATGCGCGGCACTAAAGAGTCGGCAACAATGAACAATATTCTGGTTGTTGTAAAGGTGGCTGTTGTGCTGATTTTTATTGCCCTTGGATGGAGTCATATAAACCCGGCCAATTACGATCCTTATATTCCTGCTAATACAGGAAAGTTCGAAAACTTTGGATGGACTGGTATCTCAACAGGTGCTGCCGTAGTCTTTTTTGCTTTTATTGGCTTTGATGCTGTGTCTACTGCTGCCCAGGAAGCTAAAGACCCGAAAAAGAGCATGCCAATCGGGATACTGGGTTCACTTGTTGTATGTACCGTTTTATATGTACTGTTTGCCCATGTGATGACAGGCCTTGTAAATTATAAAGATTTTGCGGGTGATGCAAAACCAGCTGCTACAGCTTTTGCTCAAACCGGTTATAACTTTCTCCAGGATGCACTGATCATTGCTATCCTCGCAGGCTACACCTCCGTTATCCTTGTGATGCTGATGGGACAATCACGCGTTTTTTATACGATGTCTAAAGATGGACTGTTACCAAAGTTTTTCAGCTCCATCCACTCTAAGTTTGCTACCCCCTGGAAAACAAATGTCTTCTTCATGCTTTTTGTAAGCATCTTTGCCGGTTTTGTTCCGGTATCCGATCTCGGACACATGGTTAGCATAGGCACTCTCTTCGCTTTCGTTCTGGTATGTATTGGCGTTATTGTGATGCGTAAAAAATTACCTCACGCAATACGGCCTTTTAAAACACCACTTGTACCTTTAATCCCAATGCTCGGTGTAATCGTTTGTATGTATCTGATGTATTCCTTACCTACAGAAAGCTGGGTGCGCTTGTTTGTTTGGATGAGCTTAGGTGTTGTTATTTACTTCTCATACGGCAGAAAACACAGCAAAGTACGTGAGGTTATAAATGAAAAGATAGTAGATTAGATTTTTCTTATCTTTGCGGCTTTAGTAAAAAGACCGCTCCATGAAAGATTACCTCGTATTTGATCACAAACAGATTCTTTCGGTTACAATGATTCTGTTTGCAATCATTGATATAATCGGGTCCATTCCGGTGGTAATTGAATTGAGAAAGAAGGCTGGCCATATTCAGTCTGAAAAGGCTACTATCGTTTCATTGTTCCTGATGATACTTTTTTTGTTTCTCGGAACGCAACTACTGAATATCATCGGACTCGATGTGGCTTCTTTTGCTATCGCCGGTTCTTTTGTGATCTTCTTTATTGCAATGGAGATGATCCTTGGTGTTAACTTTTTTAAAGAAGAGATACCCGAAACTGTATCAATTGTTCCTCTTGCATTTCCGCTCATTGCGGGTGCAGGAACGATGACCACTCTTCTGTCGCTAAAATCAGAATATGCTACTCAGAATATCCTTGTAGGCATCGTGCTCAATATGGTGTTTGTATATTTTGTCCTGAAAAATGTGGTCCTGCTTGAAAGGCTTCTTGGCAAATCCGGATTAAATATTCTTCGTAAAGCATTCGGTGTGATTCTCCTGGCTATAGCCATTAAACTCTTTAGAACGAATACGGGAATATAATTAGTATCAAGTATTTAGTATCAAGACATGATGCTAAAGTAAAACGCTATCAGAACCTCATCTTGATACTTCATACTAGCTACTTGATACTAATGCTAAACACTGAGCCGCGCGGCAAACATCGTGTCGGCTTTTCTGTGGTAGCCTCTAATTATTTTTTGCTCTTCGAGATGGAGGTTATAATTTTTAACAAGAAAATCAACATTATCCTCATTCTCTTCTTTAAACACAGAACATGTAATATAGATAAGCGGTTTACCTGGTTTTAAATTTTATTACGTTTGCTGCGATTGAACGCTGCAGTCGTTGAAACACTTCGATGCGTGATTCTTTGAACTGACTGATCAACTCAGGACTGCGTCCCCAGGTGCCGGAGCCACTGCAGGGAGCATCGAGTATAATCCCATCAAATGAGTAACCGTGAAGAAATGGCTGGGGGTCTTTTGTTAGATCTAGTATTTTCTTCTGGTACTTACCAACGCCAGCGGCACGAAAACGCTCATCAAGATTTCCCAGGATATTGTCGCGAATATCAGAAACCAGCAGTTTAATTTCGGGCTGCTGATGGAACAGATATAGTGATTTTCCTCCCGATGCAGCACAACAATCCCACCAATGTTCATATTTACTCGGCTTGAATAGAGATCCTGCTTCCTGCGAAGACAGGTCCTGTACTTCAATTCCTTCGGAACCTCCCTTTCCTGAAGGGAACAGCTGATCGAGCTTTGTGCCATTTGGCAAAGCGAGTGTTTGGTCGCTGTATTCTGTAAACGGGATGGCTTCATGCTGAAGTTTCGACTTCACGAATGACTCTCTTCCAGGATGTATTCTTATAAAAAGACCGGGCTGGATAAAAAGAGAGCGAAGGAACTCCGGCTTTTCTATTTCGCTGGAAAGATGCATATGAAATGGAAAAACATCTTCGAGTCTGAAATCATAGTTGCCCGCCTCAAGAAGCTTTACTTTTTCTTCAGTTGGAAGCGTGGCATAGCGGTTCAAGTCTGGATTGAAGTTCTCAAGAAAGGGATCAGGCTGGCTGATACAAAGAAACTCGGCTATAAAGAGCCTCTCTTCAGGTGGCAAGGAAGCGCTCGCCTTTCCCAGCCTGAAGTAATTATACAACAAGCGGCTAGCAGTCCGCCTATCTCCCGAGCCCATTTGCCGGTTTGCCCGAAAGAAAACTGGCAAAAAACGCGAAAGCTGCCCTTCCTGAGGATATTCATTCAATATCCTTAGGAAGGTACGAAGCTGATTGTTGTATTTTGTGTTCGGTGCTGTCAAAATTTAAAAATCTCCGTTCCGATTTAGTCAAAGAGTTTTAAGTATAAACTCAACCCTCACAACCTATCGAACTATTGTCCCATTCTCAATTGTCCATTGTCAAACTATTCCCACTCTATAGTAGCCGGTGGTTTGGAGCTGATGTCATACACGACCCTATTTATTCCCTTGACGTTATTGATGATCTCATTAGAGATCTTTGCAAGTAACTCATAAGGAAGGTGACTCCAATCTGCTGTCATTCCATCAACGGAGCCTACAGCGCGAAGACAGATCACATTTTCGTAGGTGCGTTCATCACCCATTACCCCTACAGACTGCACCGGAAGGAAAATCGCTCCCGCCTGCCATACCTTATCGTACCAGCCGGAGGTTTTTAGGGCGTTTATATATATAGCATCCGCCTCTTGCAGGATGGCAACTTTTTCTGCCGTGATTTCTCCTAAGATACGAATTGCAAGACCGGGACCAGGGAATGGATGGCGACTAAGAATAATATCATCTATGCCTAATGCTCTGCCGACTTTTCGCACTTCGTCTTTAAACAGCGTGTTAAGCGGTTCAATCACTTTTAGCTTCATAAAATCAGGCAAGCCACCCACATTGTGATGCGACTTTATCGTTGCTGAAGGACCTTTAACCGATACAGACTCAATGACATCGGGATAAATAGTGCCTTGACCCAACCATTTTACATCCTGAACTTCATGTGCGGCATCGTCGAATACTTCAATGAACACGCGGCCGATTATCTTTCGTTTCTGCTCTGGCTCTTTAATCCCCGTAAGTTGACTAATGAAGCGATCCCGTGCATTAATTCCTTTTACATTAAGCCCCATATGCTGGTACGAATCAAGCACCTGTTCAAACTCGTCCTTACGGAGAAGTCCGTTATCAACAAAGATGCAGTGAAGGTTAGGACCAATGGCCTTATGAAGAAGCACCGCCGCTACCGACGAATCTACGCCACCGGATAAGCCCAATACTACCTTATCGGTACCAATTTTTTCACGCAGCGATGCAATGGTGCTTTCAACGAAAGAATCGGGAGTCCAGTCCTGGGAACAGCCGCAAATGTCAACCAGAAAATTCTCTAATAGTTGTTTTCCGTCGCTGCTATGCGTTACCTCAGGATGAAATTGTATGCCATATGTTTTTGAATCTTTAATATGGTATGCCGCAACTCTCACTGTGTCTGTGCTGGCGATAACCTCAAAGTCATCTGGTATTGAGGCGATAGTATCACCATGTGACATCCAAACCTGCGAATCCTTTGGTATGTTCTTTAACAATACGTGACTCTCGTCTATATACTGAAGATTTGCCCGTCCATATTCTCTGATAGTTGACGGAATAACTTCACCTCCTGAATAGTGTGCAAAGTACTGGGCACCGTAACATACCCCTAATACCGGGTACTGGTTATGGAACCGGGATAATTCAATCTGCGGTGCGTCTTCCTGACGAACAGAGTAAGGACTGCCGGAAAGAATAATCCCTTTTACACTTTCATCAAATTCGGGAAGGTGATTAAATGGATGGATCTCACAATAAACGTTTAGTTCTCTTACTCTGCGGGCGATAAGCTGAGTATATTGCGAACCGAAATCAAGAATGATAATTTTCTCTTGCATGGGCGAAGCTACTGAAAATTTATTTTTTTCCTACAATTACCTTGTTAAATGAATCAAAATCGAGATAAAACCTCGCCAGTTCAAGCAAAGTTTTAGAATTAATCTCCTTCACAGTTTTAATATACCTGTCGTAATAGTCATATTCGAGTCCCGAAAACCAGATGTTTTTAAATTTATCGGCGTGAGAGAAAGCGTTCT
>DALYUO010000017.1:5077-6978 GCA_031981225.1 Pararcticibacter sp. | reverse complement strand
ACTGCGATTAATAGAAACCTTACCTATGCGGATGGCTGATTGCAATGCCTCTGGCTTTTCGACATAACGCATTGAAGGCTCTTTTACAGGAAAAGAAAATACGTTATGAGAGACCTTTAAACTTGTGTCCCAATTATGTCCAAAATACTTGTTAAGCAGCTCTATAACATGCGAGTCTACCCGCCCCGAAACTATAATACTGCAGTTTTCCGGCTGATAAGCCTGGTGAAAATACTCAACTAACTCATCGCGGCCAAGCCTGTCGTAGTCCTCTGCCTGGGTGCTATAGCCATAAAGAGAGTTGCCGAAAAGCATATTATTGAAGATACGGCGGCTCTGAAAATCATTCTTTTCAAGATTTACCATCAGCTTTTGCTTCTGGTTCCTTTTAAAAGTTTCGAGATCTTCTTCAGGAAATACCGCATCTGTGACAATGTCTTTAACGATTGGAAGGACACTATCAAGGTGTTTACTAAGTGAATAGAGAGTTACAGAAGATATATCATAATTGTAGTCCGTTTGTAGAAAAGCACCGTAATAATCAACTCTTTCGGCAATCTGATAAGCGGTTAAGGTGCTTGTACCTTCAACCAGCATTGCATTTACAGCATAAGCCTGAAGCGGCTTACTAATATTCCAGTTTACATTATTGAATATCAGCTCTACCCTTACCAGGTCCTGCTCGCCGGCGTTAATTACATATAACTGTATGCCATTGTTCAGAGTAACCGGAGCAGCTTTTATTATGTTTATCTTTTCCACCTGCTTGAACGCAGGAGCAATAATTCTTTCAATCATTTATTTGCCAGATATAGTAGTGTAGACGAATTTTCTTTAGTAAAAATAGTTTCCGCACGTTTTTTAAGATCTTCCACACTTATACGGGAGTATCTTTCAGTTTCCTTATTTAAGTCTTCTGCGTTGCCGAACAACTCGAAGAATGCTAGATTCATTGCTTTATCCAGAAGGTTCATTTCGGAAAATACCATCGTGGATTCGACCTTATTCTTAACCTTTGTCAATTCGTGATCCTGCACCTGTGCCGTTTTAAGCTTCTCAAGCTCATCCCAAATGGCTTTCTCTGCATCTTCAATAGTTACCCCCTGCAGAGGTTTTCCTTCAACTACAAACAAGCCTGGATCATGACTTCCGGTAACGTAGGCATTAATGTCGCTGAAAAGCTTTCTATCTTTTATAAGATTCACATGCAGACGGGATGAATTGCCCTGAGAAAGGATATCCGATATTAGCTCTGATTCGTAATAGCCCTGATCGGTTCGTCCCGGAATATGAAAAGCTATATATATTGCATTAAGAGGAACATCGGCATACACCGTTTCCCGTCGTTCCTCCCGTTGCGGGGGTTCAGCCGGGAGGCTTCGAATCCGGGCTTCGCCCGATGGAATAGATCCAAACCACTTTTCAGCCAGCCTGATCACCTCTTCGGTTGAAACATCGCCTCCTACCACCATTATCGCATTGGAAGGGTTATAATGCTTAGTAAAGAATGCTTTAACATCTTCAATAGAAGCGTTTTCTATATGTGATAATTCTTTACCAATGGTAGCCCAGCGGTAAGGATGTACCTTATATGCAAGAGGACGCAACTTTAGCCAAACATCTCCATAGGGCTGGTTGAGATAGCGTTGTTTAAACTCTTCGGCTACTACATTACGTTGCACTTCAAGGCTTTTTTCGGAGAAGGCCAGGCTTAGCATCCTGTCGCTTTCCAGCCAAAAGGCCGTTTCGAGGTTAGAAGCCGGAAGTGTGATATAGTAATTTGTAATGTCGTTGCTTGTAAAGGCATTGTTTTCGCCACCAACACGCTGTAAGGGTTCGTCATAGGAAGGAATGTTTACCGATCCCCCAAACATCAGGTGCTCAAACAGATGAGCAAAGCC
>DALYUO010000017.1:4632-5025 GCA_031981225.1 Pararcticibacter sp. | reverse complement strand
ACTGCCATCGGCGTAGTATGATCTTCGTGAACAAGAACTTTTAGTCCGTTGCTTAGTGTTACTCTGTTAAATGTTACCATTCAGGGCCTGTTTCGATGTAAGCGGCAAAGGTAATTGTTTTAAGCAGAAAGGTAAAAGGCGAAAAGCGGAAAGGTGAAAGCTGAAAGGGAAAAGCGGAAAGGAAAAAGATAAAAGGCGAAAAGTAAATAAAGCGGTATACTTTCCAGGCTGAAGGACTAATAGCCAATTGCCAACAGCCAATGGCTAATCGCTTTCTTTTTAACTAACAATGAATAGCCAATGTTAATATCTATTTACACTGCTTTCTGCTTTTACCTTTCGGCTTTGAGCTTTTTTACATAACTTTGTAACCCGTACAAAAGCATGATCGAC
>DALYUO010000017.1:1729-4622 GCA_031981225.1 Pararcticibacter sp. | reverse complement strand
GACTTGCAATAAAAAGCAGGTATTTCATGAAAACCCATCAATAATCATGACCAAATATATTTTTGTTACGGGCGGCGTAACTTCGTCGTTAGGAAAAGGCATAATTTCTGCTTCATTAGCTAAACTTTTACAGGCACGCGGCTATCGTGTTACAATTCAAAAATTTGATCCCTATATCAATATTGATCCGGGAACACTTAATCCCTATGAACACGGCGAATGTTATGTTACCGAAGACGGAGCGGAGACCGACCTTGACCTTGGTCATTACGAGCGTTTTTTAAATGTTCCTACTTCTCAGGCGAATAACATTACTACCGGCCGGATTTATCAGAACGTCATCAATAAAGAGCGTGAAGGCGCTTATCTTGGAAAAACGGTTCAGGTTGTACCGCATATTACCGACGAAATCAAACGTAATATGCGAATCCTGGGTGAGAACGGACAGTATGATATCGTGATAACCGAACTCGGTGGTACCGTGGGCGACATTGAGTCGTTGCCTTATATCGAAGCCGTCAGGCAGTTTAGATGGGAAACCGGCGCTAATAATTCCCTTGTTATCCATCTTACATTGATTCCTTTTCTTGCAGCAGCTGGCGAATTGAAGACCAAACCAACCCAACCCTCTGTAAAGATGTTACTGGAATACGGTATACAGCCGGATATATTGGTTTGCCGTACAGAACATCATCTGTCTCAAGACCTGAGACGTAAAATTGCTTTGTTCTGCAACGTCAATATCAATGCAGTTGTCGAATCAATTGATGCTTCAACTATTTACGATGTACCTCTTCTTATGCTGAAGGAACAGCTTGATAAAACTGTGCTTGCTAAGCTGAAGTTATCCCATAAGAATGAGCCCAATCTGGAAAACTGGAAGAACTTTTTAGGACACCTGAAGAACCCGACATCAGAGATCCGCATTGGACTTGTGGGTAAATATGTAGAGCTCCCCGATGCTTATAAATCTATCAATGAAGCGTTTATTCATGCCGGAGCAAGCAACGAATGTAAGGTAAAGGTTGTATGTGTACATTCTGAAAGTATTACAGACGAGAATGTCGACGAGCGGCTTGCAGGCATGCATGGAGTTTTAGTTGCGCCCGGATTCGGAAACCGCGGAATTGAAGGTAAAATTACGTCGATAAAGTATGTGAGAGAGAATAATATTCCTTTCTTTGGAATCTGCCTTGGAATGCAGTGCGCGGTGATTGAATTTGCCCGGAACGTACTTGGCCTTACGGGCGCTCATAGTACGGAGATGGATGAAAACACACCCTACCCGGTTATATCCATGATGGAAGAGCAGAAAAAGATAAAAAATAAGGGAGGAACGATGCGTCTTGGTGCCTATACCTGCGACCTTAAGAAAGGAACTAAAGCAGCACTGGTATATGGTAAGCCACAGGTATCTGAACGCCACCGCCACCGCTTCGAATTTAATAACGAATATTTGAAAAGGTATGAAGAGGCAGGAATGATCGCATCGGGTATTAATCCAGACAACAATCTTGTAGAAATTATGGAGTTAAAACATCACAATTTTTTCCTCGCTGCACAATTTCATCCGGAATTAAAATCAACCGTTGCTAATCCTCACCCACTTTTTGTTAACTTTGTCGCCGCTTCTTTGGCATTTGCCAGAAAAAAATAATATTTAGAAAGAGGATATCAGCAAATAATGGATAGAAACACGTTCACAGGGCTATTTTTAATCTTAATTATTCTTATTGGGTTTACCTATCTTACCAAGCCTTCAGAAGAAGAGATCAAAAGAGAGAGAATAGTACAAGATTCTATAGCCCGGTCAAAAACATCAAATACTACAGCTGCTGCTGCGGCCACTGCATCACCCGTTAAAAAGGATACTACACCAACTGTTGATTCTGCAGCGTTAGGCGGCCCTTTTGGCCCTGCCAATCAAGGCAATGCATCAACCGTGGTTCTTCAGAACGAACACCTGAAAGTTAATCTTAGTACAAAAGGGGGCAGAATTGCGTCAGTAGAGTTAAAGGAATATAAAACCTATGATAAGAAACCTGTAATTCTGTTTAACGAAGAAGAAAGTAATTTTGGATTGGTATTCAACGCCGGTAATAACGTTATCAGCACAAAAAATCTTTACTTCACTCCTTCTGCTAGTCAATTAACCGTAAGCAGCAAGGATTCGGGAGCGGTTACCATGCGTTTAAATTATTCGCCTGAGCAATATATCGATTACATTTACTCTCTAAAGGGCAGTAGTTATAAGGTAAATCTTACCATTGTAACAAAAGGCCTGCAGAATGTGATTTCTCCTAATCAGCCCCTTTCTCTAAACTGGGAAGCGACTTTAAGACAGAAAGAAAAAGACCTTAGTAGCGAACACCGTTATTCGGGTGCTTATTTTAACCATGCCGAAAATGAAGTTGATCATATCGGAACGACCGAAGATGAGAAAAAGGATCTTGGCGGAGAAGGAAAGGTCAAATGGATCTCCTTTAAACAACACTTCTTTTCGAATGTGCTGATTGCCAGGAACGGATTTGATAAAGGAACACTTTCTGTTACCACATCTTCGGCGCCGGGTATCGTAAAGTCGTTTGCAGCCAGCATGCAACTTGCAGCGCCTAAACAAGATGTCAACACCTACCCTCTTGAGTTTTATTTCGGTCCAAACCGCTTTATTACTTTAAAGTCCCAGGGATATGACCTTGAACGTCAGATCGATCTGGGCTGGGGACCGCTAAAATGGATCAACAGGGTAGCAGTAATTCCGCTTTTCAATGGTCTTGAAGCACTTGGCTGGGGCTATGGCTTGATCATTCTCGCTCTAACTATCATTTTAAAGCTTGTCCTTACTCCGCTGACGTATAAGTCATATCTGTCAATGGCTAAGATGCGTGTACTG
>DALYUO010000017.1:0-1719 GCA_031981225.1 Pararcticibacter sp. | reverse complement strand
ATGGATGAAATAAAAGCGAAAGTTGGCGAAGACAACGCAACACTGCTTCAGCAGGAATACCTTAAGCTCTATAAAAAAGCAGGAGTAAATCCTCTTGGTGGCTGTATACCAATGGTGTTACAACTGCCAATAGTAATGGCCTTCTTCTTTTTCTTCCCCAACCTTTTTGAGTTGAGGCAGGAAAGCTTTTTGTGGATGAAGGACCTGTCGACATACGATTCGGTAATCAACTTTGCGAAGATACCGTTGATCAATGTTGATCACATCAGTTTAATGTGTTTGTTGATGACCCTTTCCACTCTGGTAATCACATACTTCAATAATCAGACTTCCGGCGTAACGGGGCAGATGAAATATATAGGTTATATCACACCTGTTATTTTCCTTGGTGTTTTAAATAGTTATCCTGCGGGCTTAAACTATTATTATTTCCTTGCTAATTTATTGACTTTTGTACAGCAAATGGTTATCAGGCAATGGGTAAATGATGATAAGATTCACGCTCGCATTCAGGAAAACAAAAAGAAGCCAACTACCGAAAAGAAGAAATCAAAATTCCAGCAACGCATGGACGATTATATGCGTCAGCAGCAAGGTAAGGCGAAGGAACTACCTAAGAAAAAATAAAGTAAATAACAACTTCGTTCTCAGATATAGGGCAGTGTCGTCAGCTCTTCATCATTAGCTTCTTCCTCTTTACTAATACATAAACTAACGCAGTAAATGTAACCGCTGCCGAAAGGTAGAAGTTTAAGGGAATTGTACCAATTCTGTCCTGATAAATCCAGCCTGCAAATAGCGCA
This sequence comes from Pararcticibacter sp., assembly GCA_031981225.1. Lineage (GTDB taxonomy): Bacteria > Bacteroidota > Bacteroidia > Sphingobacteriales > Sphingobacteriaceae > Arcticibacter. The sequence continues at coordinate 916 of DALYUO010000017.1, read as the reverse complement.
CCCAAGCCGATACCCGCCTCAAGAGCAATATACATTGTCGCCATTGCTTTTCCGCGACGCTCGGGATGACTTAGATCGGCAGTCCAGGCATTGGTTGCCGGCGATAATACACCGGTGGCAACGCCATAAACTACTGAGGCTACAAGCAACATGGCGGCGGAGGTTGCATACCCTATCAGGATGAAAGCCACTCCAAGAATGAATAAGGCCACTATAATCACCTTGACCCGTCCATACTGATCTGATACTTTTCCTGCCACAAAGCGGATAAGCAAAGAAGATATCGTAAAGGTCATAAAGAACAAACCTTTGTTCGCTATCCCAAGGTGATCAGCCCAATCGGGCACCAGCGTGAGCAAGACGCCATAACCCATATAAGAAAGGAATGTTACCAAGGCCGCGGGAAGTACTCTGCTCTCAATAATATCATTTGGAGAGATTTTTAGAAGTGAAAAGCTGAACTTATGCTTAACCTTCACCGTCTCTTTCATATTCATGAGAATGACGATAGACATGAGAGCAAAAAGCGAGGAGCAATAAAACAGTACATTTATGGAATAATATGCTGTAATAGCACTTCCTATAGCCGGCCCTATAGCCATTCCTGTACTAAAACATAATCCATGGATTCCGATTGCCTCCCCCCATCGGCTTACAGGAATAATATCCGCGACATATGCAGCTGTTGCGGTAGGTTTAAATCCGGTAGAAAAACCATGCAGCAAGCGTAGAAATAGAAAACCAGAAACGGTGGTCAGTATTGGATAAAGAAAACCACAGATGAAGCAAACTATTGATCCAACTGCCATTACTGGTACACGCCCTATTGTATCGGTAAGCTTTCCGCTGAACGGTCGCGATATACCAGCCGTTACGGTGAACAACGCTATAATTAGTCCTTTATATTCCGCTCCTC
>DALYUO010000016.1:36389-37285 GCA_031981225.1 Pararcticibacter sp. | reverse complement strand
AAGACATTTCTGGTATTTTTAATCAGCCACCAACGTCCTATGTCCGAATTGTTGGCTCCGCACCGCAAAGACATCCGCGAGATTTACGCAACGGAATTCACACAGATGGCAGAAGTAGATATTCCGGTAGAGGAATTGGAACAAACACGGGAAGATTTAATCGCCATTATCCATCAAAACATGACCGATGACGAACGGAATTTTTTGCATTCCTTCAAAGAAAGACGGCCACACTGGGATTTATTGGGACTACCCAAAATGGAAGAAGTTTCCAGGCTTCCTTCGGTACAATGGAAGTTATTGAACCTTTCCAGAATGGATGAAACCAAACATCAACAGGCCGCAGAGAAACTGAAAAAAGTACTTTTCCCTAATAATGGATAAGAATATATGAAGAAGCAGTTAACCGATGTTTTGCCTATTCCTTGTTGGCTGGTTATAAGGGCAAACATTTAACCCTTATTAATGACCAGATGTGCCTGCCCCGGATCATTCAGCAACCGTTCCATTTCAGACTGTATAATGTCCTGGATGTCTTGCTTAATCTGTAAATAATTGCGTTGTACCATGCTATTGTCGAGCTTACGGATTACCTCTATATTTTTATAGTTTTCTTCCTCTCTTTTTAGTGCTTCATGGTCATTTATAATTTCACAATGGAAAGATTTCAGCTCTATTTTATTATCCGGATCGTCAGCTATCATACCCACAAATTCCCCGGAACTTAAACCGGATATTTTTGAGGGTGGTATAGCGGCTTCCAGTTGTTTGGAGCGACTGATGGAAGTGTCGCCGCTGTTAATGGAATAACTTTCCCTGTCTTGCATGATCTTTCCGAAGCGTTCGGAAAGCTGTTTGGCGGTATCACCTGTTACCTGTCCGGAAACAATATTGCC
>DALYUO010000016.1:19006-36379 GCA_031981225.1 Pararcticibacter sp. | reverse complement strand
TGCCGGTAATATTCATGATTACATCGGCCTGTTCACGGCCATAATCTTTGCGTAGCTGGCTGAAATCCTGGATGCCTAAACAGGTGGAAACTTTGTTACTCCTTGCAGTGGCTATTAGGCTATCCATATTGTTCAGATAAATAGTAGGAAACTCATCGAAAATGAGACTGCTTTTCAATTTCCCCTTCTTATTTACTTGTTTTACCAAACGGGTTACATACAAGGAGAGAACTGCCCCATAGATCTGAATCTTTTGCGGGTTGTTCCCCATGCAAACGATCTTCGGATCGTCCGGGTTATTAATGTCAAGATTGAAGTCATTGCCCGATAAAACGTAATACAATTGCGGGGAAGAAAGCCTCGCCATGGCTACCTTTGCGGCTGCTATCTGGCCTTCCAGCTGTTCCATCACATCATTTAGATAAGCGTTCACAAAAGGGTTGATCAGCACTTCAATTTCCTTTTCTGTCCTGAGGAGGGTAAACAAACTATCGTAGTCCGCCTGCATCAGCTCGATAACATGGGGCAGGGTGCAAAATTCGCCGTCCTTGTATTTCTTTAGATACCATATTACCGCAGACAGAAAGTTGATTGGCGATTCCACAAAGAAGTCGCCCTGGCGTTTGATCCATTCCCTGTTCAAACCCATCAGGATGGTGCGGGCGCTTTCAGCAGCATCGGTAATATCGGTCATCGCAGAAGGCTCCAAGGGATTACACCGGTGGCTGCGGGTCAGGTCGTCAAAGTTGATCACATAAAAAGCAGGTGGTTTGGGGTACCGGTGCCTGTTCTTCAGCCAAGTGTTGTAGGCAATTTTAGAAAGGTCGTCAAACTTGAAATCGTACACGAACATGGTAAATCCCTTACGGATATGCTGCGTGATCACATGGCGAATGACGAAGTAGGATTTGCCCGAACCCGGTGTTCCCAAAACCATTATGGAACGGAAGGGGTTAATGATATTGATCCAGCTATTGCGTACCTTATTCTTTAGCTGGTAACGAGCCGGCAAATTGATCGAGTACTCATTTTCCAGCAGGCGTTCCTCCTGTGGAAAAGTTTCGTTTTCTTTATTGAAAATGTCCTTATTATTGAGCCTGTTTTTAATGATGCGGGAAAGCAAAGTACTCCCTGAAAGGACTAATAGAAAACCGATAGCAGTAATGCCAATATAAATAGCTGCTTTCTCCTGCACAGGCATTCTCAGCAGCATCGAAAGATAACTTGAAAAGTAAAGAAGCAAGCCTGTAATGATATAGGCGAATGCTGTTTTATAACTCAGCTTTTCATCTTTACGGCCTTTGGCCCCAAGTAGCGAAATCGTTAAGAAACCTAAAGCAATGAGTTTGCTTTTTACAAAATAGCTGAATAGTCCAGTCCTGTAGATATTGTTTAAAATTCGGTCGCTAAACGTACTGCTAAGCCCCCAAGCTTGAAATGCCTCATAGCAGTAGTAATAAAAATGCAACACTAAAATTACGATGCTGATCAGCCTGGTCATATCCAGAATTTTCCTCAGCGCCTGTTCGTTTTCACCTGTCTGCATAGCCATAGTCGTAAGTTTTATTGATTATTTGAAATATTACTTTTCTTTTTCTTCTTTTTACCCTTTTTCTTTAATTGGCCGGGTACATAATCCGCCATTTGCTCAGGTTGCATCAGGACGTCCAAAAGGCTTGTTCTATCTGCTGTAACCGGAGTGTTATTCGGCTCGTGGTAGGTTCCCGGCATGGGTGGTGTTTTAGCCTGTGAAAGCGGCCCTGTTTCAGCCGGTTTTAACTTTACTTGTGGTAGCAAAGCAGGATGGATTGTTTCTGTGGCTTGGCATCTTTCCTGAATGGCTTTGGCACTATACTGCTTGCCTAAAACGCTGCCGTTGAAAACACATTTAGTCTGATGATCTACGTAAGTTATCCCGTATAATAAACCGCTATCACTTTTGCGCAGGGCAGTATGTATCCCTTGCCTTTCCAGTTTTTTCATCAATTCATCAAGTGTTGGCGGCTTGCCGATGAGGGCCTTGTCTATTTCGTTTTTCACGCGGACTTTAAAGGGTATTCGTTTTGCATGGTTAGGGCCACATTTATCTTCCAAAAATTTAAGGGTTGGTTTGTTGTAAAAGTCGCTCGCTTTTATGGGTACGCCGATGGGATTTCCGATGTCATCCAGAATGCGATATACTAACCCTCCACCTTTAAAAATCCTCGAATTTTCACTCCCCCGGTCAGCCATTACGTTGTATTGGCGAAGCACAGCATTAAGCTCTGGCAGGCTGGTAAATTTGTAGGTATTTAAGACACCTTCCAGCACATTCCTGATGGCCTTTTTCGACTGTAATTTCCCATAGTGGATCTTACTCATTACGATTGGTTCCAACTCGTATGGTTGCTTTGTTTGCCTGCCCTGCGCAACCACTAATCCAAATTGCTTTTCAATTTCCTTCCTTGCCGGTTCCGACTTGCGGATGCCTAAATGATGAAGGTCTATACGCCTTCCGTCGGCTTGTATGTTCGTGGTTACTAAATGGATGTGGGGATGCCCCGCATCGCGGTGCTGGTAAACCAAATATGGCTGGTCGCCAAAGCCTAATTTTTGCATATAAGTTTTAGCAATCTCTGTTAATTTTTCCTTCGGCAAACCGATTTCCGAAGGATCGAAATTGAGCGAAATATGTACGCTGTTACGCTTCACATTTTCATTAAGTGCCATGCGCTTCAGCAGGTAATTGAGCTTTATGCTAAGACTCATTTCACCTGCATTCAGCGGATAATTCTCTGCGCCGATGCACTCTGCAACGCCTTCTTTTACTTTGTTCTCATTGTAGTTGAAAATGCGGTGCATGGAATGTCCGGCCTTGATCACTGCAACCATATTTCCAACATTTTTTTGATGTTATTCCTAACCTCATCCACCTTGTTATTCAGGATTTTTCTCTCCACTTCATAAGCAATCAGCCAACTCTTAAATTCAGCAATTTGGCTGAGTGTATGCAGTTTTTTAACCGCTTGGTTGAAATTGTTTCCAACTGCGTTAAGTTCGCTGCGAAGGCGTGTAAGTTCTGCCATTAAGTCATCCTGCGAGCTGTTGCGGTATGTTGTAACAATAGGCTTTTCAAATACACTGCGGCGTACATACTCGCTTAGCTTACGGCAGGTAGAAGCCTTCCATTTCTTTTCGATTTTGGCATACTCAACGGGAGTTAAGCGCAGCCCGATGATGCGTGTCCTGTTTGAATTTTCTCTTTCCATCACTTTTCATTTTCACGTTTTCAAACTCATTTTCACATTTTAGTAGCCCTGCCCACGAGTTCCGAGTAAAGGGCAGCCAGATCCGGTTGTTTAACAACCGTTCATCTGGCCGATTGCAGGAACGTTACAATCTGACAGCCTTCTATAAGATTTTATGACCTTAGAAGCAGTTGAAGACATCCTTTAAGGCGGCAAGAAGCTACAGCGTTGCTGATATACCTATAAGGCCACGATTATATCAGCGTAACCACCTCCTAAATACTTTTGGATGGCTTGCCGAAATTCACTATCCAGTCGTTAAGGTCTTTATGATTTTTGTAAAGACTGCTTTCATCTGAATATTTATCACTAATGGAAAGTGCAAGCTGACTGTAATTTCGTCCGGTAGCATCCCTGTCCAGATAAAGCCGGATAACTTCATGCTCTTCCATAAACAGGCGGGCTTTTTCAAAAAAGGAAACAGAATTTAAAACTACAAAATCATGGCTGTTTGATGGAAGGTGTTTATGGATGGCCATGAAAGATAAAAAATCTGTAAAGCCCTCAAAAACGATGGCCTCCTTAGCTCCGTTTTTATAGGTGGTAATATCTTTAGGCGAGCTGCTCGCCTTAAAATATGGGTTCCGTATTTCAAAACCGCCCGCATCATTTTTAAACCCTATGCCATAATACGTTTTACCGTTTAGCTGATACCTGATTTCCCGGCAGTATTTCTCGGCAATTTCAATGGGGATAAGTCTTTGCTTGAGGTAGCGTAATAACGGGTAAGAAGTAAGCGAGAAATCTCCCAACACTTTGATTTTATGATCGGATGCGTTCTCCACTTTGGTAGGATAAATAACAGGCTGCTGAAGGGAAAAATTAACACTAATCTTGTCCAGTAATTCACCGATAGTACAGCGATGGTATTCGATACCGAAATCAATAAGATTACCACCTTTTGCCAGGCCATGATCGTACCATCTGTTCAGCTTACGATTAATCTTAAAAGAAGCTGTCTTTTCTTTCCGCAAAGGAGACAGATACCAATAATCGCTATTCCTGATTTTTGAAGGCTCATGGCCTAATAAGGACAAGTAATTAACCATGTCCATTTCCTTGCCTTCCTCGATGGAAAGCCTTTGCTTTCTGAAATCCATAACTACACATTTTCAACTTCACTATTCAGTTTGATGAAGTAAAGTTAAACAGGTGTTATGGATTATACCTATCCTCATCATATTTTGATGAGGATGTTAAACGATGTACTTATTATTTTTGTACTTCAAGATTTTAAAAAATAAAACGTGTGATTATGTTAACAACAAATGATGTGGCCAAGGTTTATGATACCATTCTGAGTATCCCTGGCATGAACGAAACAGTGAAGATTGATTTAAGAATCTCACGCAAAAATGTATTGCTTCTAAACAGTGTTATAGAACGTGGACTGGCAGTGGAAAATGATGATAAATCATCGAACTTGTTGAACAGTGTTCCTCAGGAAACCTTACAAGAGCTGAAAGCGTTGGCTGGTGATTGTCTGCAAAAAGCGGGACTGATAGAGCTTAGTGAAAAATTGACTTCTTTAGGCAGTGGAAAATAATATTGATCATTATTTATGATGTGACCCAACCTTTCTCAGTTCTCATATCTATCACTTTATTCAATAGCAGCCAGTGGCGAAAAGAATTAGCGTCATCTGGTTTAAAGTGGATAATACTTCCATCTTTTAGCATAATGGTAAAGAAATCAAGAACGCCTAAAAATTTAGATAGATTTTGAGCTGGATAATCAAATCCTGGATATTGGCTGTTTGCGGTCATAACATATTATTTTAGATTAGACATTGACCGTTGTCGCCTGCAAAAATAAGCGCAGGCAACAACTTACAGCACTGAGGTCTTAGGAAACCCAACAACAATAAGTGCGCCCACGCTATAGCATGAGCGTTCTTCACTTATGTCCTGCTGTTGGTGAAATTCCTAAGTTTCAGTGCCGGACTTAAAGCAAAAACGCTTCAAGAATATTTTGTACAAATGTACTATTTCAGTTAAACATAAGGGAATAAAATGAGCAGTTTTGCAGTTGCCTCTTGAAGATATGAACGTATGGAAAGTAATGTATTGTCCTGGAACCAGGCATTGGTAAAAGGATATGAGCCGAAACTATATCCTTATCAAACAGATCAAATACCTTTAGGAAGGTATTATGCTAAACTGGATTTCAAAATCTGGGCGAGGAAAATAGCGGGCATCTGCTGTTACTTTACTCAGCAGGATACCGGTATCAAATTTCAATTAACCGTGTATCGCAGAAAATCCGATGAACTATACCAATTAGAAGGATGTGATATAGACTTCAAAGTTTGTCCAATTCCGGTCTTTTACGAGATTAAGATCGGGCTAAATAATAGGGGAAATATTAGCTTTAAAGAAGCGACCATTTCAGGAGATCGATAAATCAAATTCATTGTTTTTTTTCCAATCTCCAGCCATCATCATACAGAGCAAAAGTAGCCTGATGGATATTTTCTTTTTGAAAATCGGTATTGACTAAGGCGGAGAATGGAGTAACGTTTTTGTATGTTGTAGTGTACTCTGCAACCGCACCTTTTCCGTCCTCGGTCATTTTTATACCGGTAACTTCTTTCAGTTCTTCTTCAGCCAATTTCACCTTTTGTATATTTATTGATTTGTCCTTTTCGGGAGTTGGTAATAGATAAGGCTCGGCTTTGCCAGAAAGCTGGATAATAGGCTTCCCTACATCACTTAATTTCTGAGTACGTTGCACAGTCAAGAGGCCCTGTGTTTCCAAGCCGGCATCAAGCACTTTTTTTGCAAATTCGGGATCTCCGCAAAACAGGTCATACTCAACAACCTTAGGGTATGCGGTTTCCTGTTTGATGAGATTCATAGCTTCGTCTCTGCTTAAATCTTTATTATCATTGGAGCAAGCTGTCATTAGGATACATGCGGCAAAAAAGACAAATAGTACATTCTTCATAGCAATAAAAAATTAGTTATTATAAAATTACGAATAATCTCTTTTTTTAGAAATGATTTTGAGAAAAAAGGGAGTTTACATCTCCCCTTCATCTGCTAATGAGCAATATCCTTCTGTAGTTACAATGATATGATCAAGTACCGAAATGTCCAGTAGCTTGCCTACTTCCTTTATCTTTCTGGTCAAGTACTTATCAGCTTCACTTGGTTTGATATTTCCAGAAGGATGATTATGTGCCAGGATCAGAGAACTTGCATTCGCTTTTAAGGCCGCTGAGAAAATCACTTTCGGGTCAGCAACAGTCCCTGCGATGCCACCGGTTGAAACCTCAACTATGCCTAAAATTCTTCCACATCTGTTTAATAGCAATATTTTAAACTGCTCCACAAATTCGATTTTATTTTCATCCCAGCTTTGCAGCAAAACATTATATACTTCTTTGGAAGATGTTACTTTGGGACGTTGCGATGCTTTAATTTTAGTTTTGTAAACCAGTTCAATTTCTGCAACATTGTACATTTCTGAAACACTCATTACGCTTTCCATAATTCAATCATTTAAAAGTTTAAAAATTAATTATGGTGCGTTTTCAGGCACAGGGCAATCAAGTCCAAAAAGCAAAGGAATAAATGAGGGATATGTGCGAGGGGCATGTGTTTATGCCGGAAGTTTTTGGGCGCTCCAGCAGCCCTGTGCCTAACTTTGCATATAATTAATGCGATAAACTCTTTAAATCCCTATATATAGCTGTGAAAGGAAGAATTAGCTGATGTCTGAATTGGTGTGGTTCAGTCTGTTATAAGGGCATAATTATTGAAGATTAGAAAACATGAACAAATATCTTTAAGAACTGTAGTCTTAATGATCCACCAAGATGCAATTGAGAAATACAGCCATAGTGAGTATTGCCGCACTTTATCTGTTGATAGCAACAGGTATGTTTGTGTGTATTGTTCATTGTGCAGGTGATTATTTACTTGGTAAGGTTCAAATAGCGCATCACGATCAGCCTCATAAAGACAATGAAAAAAGTGCTCACAATGACAAAGACAAGGATTGCGATGGAGATAAGGACTGTTCCTGTTGTAATAAGCATGGAAATTATGTAGTTACCGAAAATATTAAAGTAAACTTTGATATTAAAATTCCTGCTGTTCCTGAGTTACTTACCTATTCGAATTACCAGTTTGCTGCATATTATAAATACATATCATTAGAAGAATCGTGGCCTGAAATTCATGGTCCCCCTGGAATTTCAGGTAAAGATATTTCCATTAAATTTCGTTCCCTTCTTATATGATTCAAGCCATAATGCTGTAACCTCTTTCAGCAATGAATTCCTATTGCCCCAAAGAGCTTGAATTTAATAATCGTTTTACATCCTACGCGAATCTTTATTACCACGGCACATGTTTGTTGTGAGTTGGAAAATCAAGATAATGTGTAACACAAATACATTTCTATGAGAATACAATTCGTTGTCATAGTGACATTGCTAATATGTAATGCACTTATGGTCCGGGCTCAGCATCATATGCCAGGAATGACAGATAGCACTAAAAATAAGAGAATGATGCAGGATTCATCTATGATGGGCATAGATATACCCCCAATGAGTCATTCTTATTCTTTAAACCTTCCTATGAGCCGAAATGGTTCAGGAACAGCATGGCTCCCGGACGCATCACCCATGTATGGCATTATGGTACATTCCAAAAAATGGATGTACATGTTTCATGGTAATATTGCTCCCAGATATACCAAGCAGGATTTAGGAAACAAAGGCTCACGTGGCGATGAAGCCTTTGATGCGCCTAACTGGTTTATGGCAATGGGTCAACGAAAAGTTGGACAAAAAGGGTTATTCCGCATGACTTGTTTTCTGAACTTTCAGTTGGTTATACTTATGCCTTTTCCAAACAATCAGATCTGTCTATCTATGTCGGCTATCCGGGAGAACCTGCTTTGGGATCAGTGGCATTTATGCACCGCCCTTCGGCCCTGTCTAACCCGGATGCGCCAATAAGCCATCACTGGAACGACGGAACACATATTACGTTTGGCGTAGCAACTATTGGCTATAGGTATGATAAGTTCAAGATTGAAGCATCATCATTTACCGGCAGGGAACCCAATGAAAACCGTTATAATTTTGATAAGCCCCGGTTTGATTCCTACAGTGGCCGGTTATCTTTTAATCCATCTAAAAACTGGTCTCTTCAGGTATCGCAAGGCTGGATCAAAAGTCCGGAAGCCCTGCACTCAGAGGAGGATATCACCCGTACAACAGCATCCGCTATTTATAGCCTGTCATTTGGGGAAGAAAAATCGCTGAACGCAACGGCTCTTTGGGGATTAAATAAAAGTAAGGGGGCTGATGGAGAAAATGCAGCACTTCTTGAAGCTACTTTGCGTTTACAACGCCTGGCACTTTATACTCGTTATGAATGGACACAAAAATCTGCTGAAGAGTTGGATTTAAACCCGGTAACGTATGGTGATCGTTCTGTATTTCCGGTAAACGCATTGACACTTGGACTGAATTATGATCTGTTTTCCATCGGTAAGTTCCGTGTAGCTGGAGGCGGCCAGTTAATCGGTTACTATGCTGATAACCGTTTAGACAATTTGTATGGCAAAAATCCTATGTCAGGACAAGTTTTCCTAAGAATATATCCTTCATTGATGAAAATGAATATGTAAACATTCACAATTAAATAAACACTACAATTATGAAAAATACAATTAAACTTTTAGCAATCTCTCTCTTTACAATTTCAGTTGCTTCTTGCAGTAAAGATGATGATACCATCAAAATCCAAAAACATGATGATAACCAGATGATGTCCATTATGCATAATATGATGGATACAATGATGGGTATGCAAAAAACAAATGACCCTGATAATGATTTTGCGATGATGATGCGAATGCATCACCAGGGAGCTATAGACATGTCTAATGCCGAACTGAAAAGTGGCGATGATGCACAAATGAAGGAAATGGCACAAATGATTATTGACGCTCAAACAGCAGAAATCGAACAGTTAACCACTTTCTTAAATTCCCATTCCCCACACGGAAATGTCCCTGAATTCAGTATGCAGCAAATGGCTAATATGGAAAGGTCAGGAAAAGTTACTGACCTCCAGATCATCAATGGAGACATAGATCATGATTTTGCCATGCTCATGATACAGCATCATCAAAGTGCTATTGAAAATGCAAGACTGGAATTAATCTACGGTCATGAGGATGCCATGAAAACAATGGCAAAGAATATCATTGAAGCGCAGGATCAAGAGATCAAAGAATTGCAGCAATGGATTTTATCAGACGGAAAATAACAATAACAATAATTCATCTAACTAAAAAAGTAACATTATGTCACATCAACAATTCAAAGATTGCATCGATGTCTGTGTAGCATGTGCAGTAACTTGTAGCCATTGTGCTACCGAATGTCTTAAAGAAGAAGACGTAAAAATGCTATCGAAATGTATTCAACTTGATCTGGAATGCGCAGCAATCTGCCGTTCAGCAGCAGAGGTAATGAGTTTAGGGAGTGAGTACAGTAATCATCTTTGCCGGGTTTGTGCAGATGTCTGTAATGCCTGCGCCGAAGAATGCGAAAAACATGCGCAAATGGGTATGGAGCATTGCAAAGAATGTGCAGAAGCTTGCCGCAAATGTGCTGCCGCCTGTGAACAAATGGCTACAGCAGCTTAATTTAATTTTCCTGCCTGGAAGACTCCAGGCAGGAATTATATAACAATTTGCCGTAATTGTGTAAGTTCCTGACTACTTAAAAAAGTACCTTTGTTGCTAAAGATGCAGGTATTTGTATAAATAGTTTTATTTTTGTATTGATTAATGAAAAAAAACCCATCCATACAACTAAAAGCAGTTTTTCTATTGATCGTATTTTCTTTAAATACGGTTGTAGGTTTTGCTTGCTCTGTTGGGTTAGATATGGGTTTTAATGGTTCACATCATCAGGAAGAAAAAACCGTCTTGGCTCATAAGGATGCGCCTGCTCATCAGCACTCTAAAGCACATTTACATGACGAACAGAATGGTTTGGCTAAGGATCACCATTCATCGAAAAAGACTAAAGACAACTGTTGCACAGACGAGGCAGCAAAATTTGCAAAGGTTGATAAGCTAACACCGCAATCTTTCGATTTTAGTATCCACCCTGTATTCTTCACAGCATTTGTTTCCTCTTTTTATCGTTTTGATGTTTTTGCATCAAATTCGCATATACCCAACAATAAATTTTTTGTCCGAACCCATCATCCACCTATATCGGACATACGAGTAGCTATTCAGAGTTTCCAGATTTGATTTAATGTTTTTTGCCTGTGGTATGGGTGTTGCACATCCATGCCCGTAATTATTTAGCTTAAAACATTAAAATCAATAAAGATGAAAAAGATATTTTTCTTAGTTGCTTTCATAGCAACTGCATTTGGTCAATATAGCTTTGCCCAAAACAATACAAATAATACCCAGTCCTCTCAATTACTCACTCAATACTATGCTATTAAGGATGCTTTAGTGAGCGGCAATGCCAGTACAGCGGCAGCAAAGGCTTCTGAGTTTGTAAAAACTGCTAACTCGATTGACGACAAAATCCTTCCCGAAGCAAGCCGTACCGCTTTGTTAAAAGATGCAGGTGATATTGTAAAAACAAAAGACATCAAAAAACAGCGGGAATATTTTACCGGTTTCTCAGACCATATGTTTGCTTTGGCCAAAACAACAGAGCTTAGTACAGAGCCTATCTACAAGGCTTATTGTCCCATGAAAAAGGCAAGCTGGCTCAGCAGCAGCACAGCAATTAAAAATCCTTATTTCGGTAGCTCCATGCTTACCTGCGGGAAAGTCGTTGAAACTTTAAAGTAACAGTAATTTGTTTGTGCCATAGTTGTTCTGCGACTATGGTTTTTACACTTTAATTTTTCAATTATGGCTAAGATAATCGCAGTCCTTAAAAGGATTTTTAAGAGCATTTTTATAAAAAAATGCTGCCGGTAATTTAACACTTCTCAATTCACAGTTTAAAATTAAAATAATGAAAACACTAATTTTTAGCATAGTTCTTTCTACGATGTTTTTCGCTGCCTGCAATAATGGTACACCTAAAAACCAAACGGCTGACAATACTACCCCTGCAACGGCAGAGGGATTAGATACAAAGGATGGATCTGTAGAAACAGGGTCATCAATAAAAGACTTATTAAACAGTTATTTGAAAATCAAAAACGCTTTAACAAAAGATAACGATAAAGATGCTGCCGATGCCGGAAATGAAATGGTAAAAGCATTTGACAGTTTTGATAAAGCTTCTTTAACCGCTGACCAGGCCAAAGTCTATAATGATATAGTAGATGATGCCAAAGAACATGCAGAGCATATCGGGGCCAATGCAGGTAACATCGAACATCAGCGTGAGCACTTTGAAACATTAAGTCAGGAAACGTACGAACTGGTCAAAGTAGTTGGTGCAGGACAGAAATTGTATGTTGACCATTGCCCTATGTACAATAAAAATAAAGGGGCTAATTGGTTGAGCGAGACTAAAGACATCGAAAATCCTTATTTAGGAAAATCTATGCCTACCTGCGGTACGGTAAAAGAAGAATTAAATTAATAACCACAATGAGCCGGATTAAAATAGGATTGTTAGTCTTGTCGGTTATAATCATTGCCATTCAGTTTGTACAACCTGCCCGAAATCAAAACCGACAGGTTTTGGATGCGGACATAACAAGGCTCTACATGGTGCCGGAGAACGTAGAAGCGGTTTTAAAAACTTCATGTTATGATTGCCACAGCAATAACACCAATTACCCTTGGTATGTAAACGTCCAACCGGGTGGCTGGTGGCTGGCCTCGCATATAAAAAAGGGGAAGGCAGAATTGAATTTCGATGAATTTGGGAATTATTCCAAACGAAGGCGGCAAAGCAAATTAAAATCCATCGCCAGCAGCATAGAAGATGGAACAATGCCTTTGCCTTCTTATACCTTAATCCATAAAAACGCGAAACTTTCAAAAGAAGATAAAACCCTTTTACTGAATTGGGTTAAAAAAACGAGAGACAGTCTTTTACTAAAAAATTAAATGATGAAGAGAATATTAATAGTGGTGTTTATACTTTGTTTCGGTCAATTAGCATTCGCTCAGCATCAAGGGCATAACACACCTACAGGGCAAAAAGAACAGCCCGTTACCTACACCTGCCCAATGCATCCTGAAATTCATGCATCAAAGCCGGGTAATTGTCCTAAATGCGGAATGAAACTGGTTAAGGAAAACCCTAAAGCTACAGCCCCTAAAGCAGTATCTCAAAAAGAGGCAAAAATGAAGATGCCTGCTAAGGTGCCAGCAAAGGCGCAGTCCGCAACATACACCTGTGTAATGCACCCTGAAATACATGCTTCTAAACCCGGCAATTGCCCTAAATGCGGAATGAAACTGGTAAAAGAAACTCCCAAGACAGCTCCTACTAAGCATGATGGAATGGATATGCCAATGAAAGAGGACGCTAAAAAGACGGGCAATATGGAAGACATGACCGGAATGCAGATGGGAGATGACAATCCTAATATGGAAAATATCAAACAGGCAAAGGCAAATTTAGGGCCCATAAAAACCATTACCAGCAGTACACCTCCCCGTACAGTGCGTTACGATTTATACATAGCCGATACCACGGTAACATATGGCAAAAAATCAAAAAGAGCTATTGCGGTAAACGGCCAAATCCCTATGCCTACGTTGACTTTTACAGAAGGCGACACGGCATTGATTTATGTGCATAATAATCTTGATGAAGTAACATCGCTGCATTGGCATGGATTATTTTTACCCAACCGGATGGATGGAGTTCCCTTTTTAACTCAAATGCCGATTAAACCGGGGGAAACTTACCTCTATAAATTTCCGATTGTCCAACATGGCACCCATTGGTATCATAGCCATAGTAAATTGCAGGAGCAGATCGGTATGTACGGTGCATTCATCATGAATAAAAGAAAAGAATGGGATATTCCTACCATTCCGGTAGTATTAAGTGAATGGACGGATATGAAACCCGAAGAAGTTCACCGCAGCCTAAAGAACGCTACTGATTGGTTCGCCATACAAAAAGGCACTACCCAAAGCTATGCCGAAGCAATCCGAACAGGTCATTTCAAAACCAAAGTTAACAATGAATGGAAGCGTATGAATGCAATGGACGTTAGCGATGTGTATTATGATGCATTTTTAATCAATGGAAAAAACCAAAATGAGCAACCACAATTTAAGGCTGGTGACAAAGTACGATTACGTATAGCTAATGGCGGTGCATCTGATTATTTCTGGCTTACCTATTCTGGCGGTAAAATAACGGTAGTAGCTACGGACGGTAATGATGTTGAACCTGTAGAGGTGGACAGGTTAATTATAGCTGTATCTGAAACATACGATGTAGTGGTGACTATTCCTGATAATAAGAGTTACGAATTTTTGGTAACACCTGAAGACCGTACTAAATCGGCTTCGCTGTGGCTGGGAAAAGGAGAAAAAGTACCTGCTAAGAAGTTGCCAAAACTGAAATATTTTGCCGGAATGAAAATGATGAATGACATGATGGACATGCAAGGCAACATGATCGAAATGGAAGGTATGAAAATGCAGAACCAGGTTATGGATATGAATACGGTAATGTACCCGGAAATAACCGGCCCGGAAAATCCGGCTGATACTGCAAAAGCAGATCAAATGCAGATGAATGGCGGCATGCACAACATGGCAGAGATGGAGAACTCCAGCTCCGATATCGTAACCCTCAATTACAACATGCTCCGTGATCCCAAGAAAACAACATTGCCTAAAGGGCCGTGGAAGGAATTGAAGTTCGAGCTTACCGGCAACATGAACCGTTATGTATGGTCATTGGACAATAAAACCGTTTCTGAAAGTGACAAGATCCTGATCAAAAAAGGGGAAAATGTACGGATCATCATGTTCAATAACAGCATGATGCGGCATCCTATGCACCTTCATGGCCATGATTTCAGGGTGCTGAACGAACAAGGCGAAAATGCCCCGATGAAAAATGTGCTGGACATTATGCCTATGGAACGGGATACCATCGAATTTGCTGCATCCGAACCCGGCGGGGACTGGTTTTTCCACTGTCATATTCTATATCACATGATGAGCGGAATGGGCAGGGTTTTCAGCTACCAGGATACGCTGGTTGACAAAACCGATATTAAGGACCCCAAAGTAGCTAAGCGTGGGTTAAATTCCGATGACAGGGCATTTCATCCAATGGCGACCATAGGACTGGAAAGCAACGGAAGTGATGGTGAATTTATGCTGGCTAATACCCGCTACCGCTTTTCAACAGAATGGCGACTTGGCTTAAAGGCACATCACGGCAATGAAAGTGAAACCTATTTCGGGCGGTATATCGGCAGAATGCAATGGCTGTTTCCTTCATTGGATTTGATTATCACTACAACAGTATGAACAATGAGAGAGAAAACAATCTGTTCGGGCAAGTCAGCAACCAAAAGAACCGGAAAGCTGCTGTGATAGGGGTTCAATATATCCTTCCGATGCTGGTCACTGCTGAAGCACGGCTGGACAGTAAGGGAAAGCTGCGTTTTCAGTTGATGCGTGAAGATGTTCCCCTAACCAGCAGGTTAAGAATGAACTTTATGGCTAATACCGATAAGGAATACATGGCTGGCTTCCGAAATATTGTTACCAAATACTTCTCATTATCCACACATTACGACAGTGATATGGGTTATGGAGGAGGGATTACGTTAACTTATTAATTGATAGCATCATGAAACATACCTATAAAATAACCGGAATGAGTTGCGACGGATGCCGCACAAAAGTTGAAAAAGCACTGAATGCCATAGAGGGAATTTCTGCGGTAGTTACATTAGAGCCGCCACAGGCTACTATTAACATGCAAAAGCATGTTTCAACCGAAAAGCTGCAGGAAGCATTATCCGCTACGGGAAATTATACAATTGTGATGTCAAATCAACATCATTCAGATGCGTCTAACCATCATGATGTGAAGTCACATGAAACCCATCAAAATCCTGATCCTCATCACGGAACAATGGTCTCGAAACCTCTAACTACAAACAGTGGAGGTAAATATTATTGTCCAATGCACTGTGAAGGTGACAAAACCTACGATAAGCCGGGAAACTGCCCGGTTTGTGGAATGGACCTTGTCCAACAGCCATCAGTAAAAAAAGCCACAAAATATACTTGTCCAATGCATCCCGAGATTATCCGGGATGAACCGGGTTCCTGCCCAATATGTGGAATGGATCTGGTGCCAATGGATGCTGATGCGGAGGAAGAGGATCAAACTTATAGCAAGCTCTTACGCAAATTTAAAATAGCCACTGTTTTTACAATTCCCATTTTCATCATCTCCATGTCGGAGATGATCCCGAATAATCCATTGTTTAAAATCATGGATCTGCAATATTGGAACTGGGTGCAATTTGCTTTGTCAATTCCTGTGGTATTTTATGCGACCTGGATGTTTTTTGAGCGGGCATGGCGCTCTATCGCTACATGGAAGCTGAATATGTTTACGCTTATCGGCATCGGGGCTGGTGTGGCTTGGTTGTTCAGTGTTGTTGCCTTATTGTTTCCCAATGTTTTTCCAGACCAATTTAAAACGCATATGGGAACCGTTTACGTGTATTTTGAAGCAGCTACTGTTATCCTGACACTGGTTTTGCTCGGACAGCTCTTAGAGGCAAGAGCACATGGAAAAACGAACAGTGCCATTAAAGAACTGCTTAAGCTGGCACCCAATAAGGCTACGAAGATCGTAGGGGAAAAGGAATTGCTTGTTGCCATCGATGACATTCAAAAAGGAGATCTCCTGCGTGTGAAGCCAGGTGAAAAAGTACCTGTCGATGGAAGTATTAAAATAGGAGAAGTAACGATTGATGAGTCTATGATTTCCGGTGAGCCAATCCCTGTTGATAAAAAGCCAGGAGACAAAGTAAGTTCTGGTACCATAAACGGAAATAAAACTTTCACAATGCTTGCCGAAAAGGTAGGTTCGGAAACCTTGCTTTCTCAGATTATTGAAATGGTCAATTCTGCAAGCCGTTCAAAAGCGCCCATTCAAAAGCTGGCCGATAAAATTTCCGGCTACTTTGTGCCTATTGTAGTTCTGATAGCGATAGCCACCTTTATTGTCTGGGCGATTTACGGTCCTGAACCTTCCTACGTGTATGCATTTGTAAATGCGATAGCAGTGCTGATCATTGCCTGCCCATGTGCGCTTGGCCTTGCCACCCCGATGTCTGTGATGGTTGGTGTTGGAAAAGGCGCAAAATCCGGTGTGCTCATCAAAAATGCCGAATCTTTGGAAAAAATGAATGTCATTGATATCGTAATCATTGATAAAACGGGAACGGTTACCGAAGGAAAGCCATCCGTTGAAAAGGTTATCAGCACAAATCCCGGTCTAAACGAAAATGATATCCTTCAAAGGATCATATCATTGAACAGCAGCAGTGAACATCCTTTGGCACAGACAACGCTTCGATATGGACAAGAAAAAAATATAAACGTTCAGCCTATTTCAAATTTTGAAGCCATTACCGGGAAAGGGGTTATCGGGATGCTGGAAGGCAAGAAACTGGCTTTGGGCAACAAGAAACTGATGGAACAAGTGGAAGCGGAAGTTTCCTCTGAATTGCATGAACAGATCAAAGCGGAGCAAAGACAAGGAAAAACGGTTTCTTATTTAGCTGTCGGAAGTAAAGCCGTTGGGTTTGTGGTTATTTCTGATAAGATTAAGCCATCGAGTGCTATCGCTATCAAAAAACTTCAGGAAGAAGGCTTGGAGGTAATGATGTTTACCGGAGATAATGAAGATACGGCAAGAGCAGTAAGCGAAACCTTAAATCTGGATGGTTTCAAAGCTGGGATGCTACCGGAAGATAAACTGAACGAGATAAAACATTTGCAGGCAGAAGGAAAGAAAGTAGCAATGGCGGGCGATGGCATCAATGATGCCCCTGCGTTGTCACAGGCGGATATTGGTATTGCAATGGGTACGGGAACCGATGTCGCTATTGAA
>DALYUO010000016.1:10753-18972 GCA_031981225.1 Pararcticibacter sp. | reverse complement strand
CCACAAAGTGATGCGGAACATTAAAGAGAACCTGTTTTTCGCTCTGGGTTATAATGTTCTGGGAATTCCTATTGCAGCCGGGGTTTTATATCCGTTTTTTGGCATCCTACTTTCGCCAATGATCGCGGCACTGGCCATGAGTTTTAGCTCGGTATCCGTTATCCTGAATTCATTAAGGCTGAGGAGCACAAAGCTGGATTAAATAAATATAATGTTTAGGTACTAAGGACAAGTTAAATGAAAATAAAAAAATTAGACCATGAAAAACGAAAATCACAAAAACATAAACGGAACAATGGGACATGGTAGCCATCCATACAGAAAGTTATTGATCATGCTGGTGCTGTCTTTTATTTCAATGTATATTCTCATGTATGCCATGGTAAATCGCCTGGAAAATGTGTATCCGAATATTAACCAGTTTTACATGGCCTCTTTGATGACCATGCCTATGATAATTATTGAACTGGTTTTAATGGGTAAAATGTATATGAACAAAAGACTGAATGCGGTTCTTATTTCTTTAAGTTCTGTAGCATTAATAGCATTTTTTTTACTGATCCAGTTTCAGACAGCGGTTTCTGATAAACAATTTTTGAAAGGAATGATCCCGCACCATGCAGCAGCCATCCTGATGAGCGAACAATCGAAGTCACAAGATCCGGAAATAAAAAAATTACAGGAAGAAATTATAACAAGTCAGCGGGAAGAAATAAAAATCATGAAAGCCAAATTGAAAGAATTCCAAAAATAATAATGGATTGCCGAGTAACATGATACCCCATACGAGAATTAGTAATTTCAGATAGAATGAAATCAAAACCAATGTCACGTTTTAAGCGGAGATTAGCGCAACATATCATTTTAGGTTTGACGAGCAGTGTTTCACTTTTCATCATTTATTTTACGCTGGAATCTCCAATGCCAAATTCAAATGGAGTATGAGTACTGCTTATGTATCTCTTTTACTTTTAGGATTAACATTAGTTACCGGTCCGGTAAACTTGCTGCTTAGGCGGCGCAACCCTGTTTCTACAGATTTACGCAGGGATATCGGTATATGGGGCGGAATTATTGGCCTGGCTCATGTTGCAATTGGCTGGCAAGTGCACATGGGAAACATGTTGTTGTATTTTTTCAAAGAAGATAAGATTGCTAAGGAATTAATACTTCGTTCGGATCTGTTTGGCTTTGCCAATTATACGGGTTTAATCGGAGCAATAATTTTGGTTATGTTATTGGCGCTATCAAATGATTTGACGCTGCGAAAGTTCAAAGCGCCCCGTTGGAAGTATTGGCAAAGATGGAATTATGTGTTTTACTTATTGGTAATCATTCACGCCATAGCTTACCAAGTTATTGAAAAGAGAGAAATTCCATACACTGCATTATTAGCAGTGCTCATACTACCCGTTTTAATTATTCAACTGATAGAATATTTTAAATATAAAAAGAGAAGTGCTATATAATTCTATCATCATTTGGAAATAAAGCCAGAACACTAAATGACCCTACGATCAAAATAAATTTATAAATGAAATCAATTATACCGTTCGTTTCCAAATTTTTTGAAAGAAATATTTCGCCGAACTGCATGGGATTGCAGCGGCATCCTCCCCAAAAGGGAGATATAGCGAACAGGTACTGTCTTAAAAAGCAAGAAAAATTTGACAAAAAAATCCGACACTTTTGATGTCGGATTTGAGAGGTGATTAAAACTCTCAGTATTTCATGAAGCTGTAAAACAGGGTCAGTTATACCGTCCGATTACAAATTTTTTTCAATAAAAATTTTATGAAAGCAGTTGTCTCTCGCGCCGGGGATAGCAGCGTAAATCCTTTTTATTAAAGAAAAGATTGCAGTACATAGCTCGATCCCAAGGAGGCGCCCAATTTTTTATATTTAAGCATTTGCTTAAATAGTTAAAATGCTATATTTTTGCTTGAAACGAATGGTATGGAAAATTTGAATAGCTGCATCCGGGAGAAAGCGAATCAAATGCAAATACAGGATTGCAGAAGTATAATATACGGTGGTAAAGATTCATTTCTTCAATTGTCGGCGCTGCTTTCATTAGCTGGAAATGAAGTAAGGTTAAAGATCCTTTACCTACTGGACCGGGAAAAGGAATTGTGTCCCTGTGACCTAAGCGATATACTGGGCATGACGGTCCCGGCTATCTCCCAACATTTAAGAAAGATGAAAGATGGGCACCTTATAGAATTTAGAAAGGAAGGACAAACAATCTTTTATTTCTTAAAATCAGACAGCCTGAGCCTGCTAACACCTTTTTTCAGCATCATTAACCAGGAAAACCTAATCCCGCAAACCTAATGAGCAGCACTAAACAAATCAGGAAGTTATTGGGATCAGGATTACTGCTGGCCCTGGCCTCATCGTTGTGCTGCATTGTGCCGATACTTGCCCTGTTCGGTGCAGCGGGCAGTGCGGTATCCATGTTTAGCTGGATAGCACCTTTGCGGCCCTATTTACTTACCCTTACAGTAGTAGTTTTGGGAATTGCATTTTACCGGGCCTACCGACCTGCAAGAAAAGATGAATGCGGCTGTGCGGATAAGAAAACAGGAATGCAGTCAAAACAATTTTTATGGATAATTGCATTTCTTTCTGTCGGATTATCTGCCTTTCCTTACTACGCAGATTATTTTTATCCAAAGAACCCTGCTCAACCTGCGGCTACGACCGGGCATTTCAGCCAGACAGTGATCCGGATCAAAGGCATGAGCTGCGAAGCCTGTGAGGGGCATGTAAACCATGCCTTGCAGCAGCAAAAAGGTGTGCAGCAGGTAAGTACCTCTTATGCTAAAGGGGAATCACTGGTCAAATTCGACAGCAGCCAGGTATCGCTCCAGCAACTGGCTGCGGCCGTAGAAAAAGAGACTGGCTATACTGTAACTAACATTAAAAATGATGTCAACTAATATGATACTTCAATCAGTAATTACCTGTCCGCTCTGTAAACACCAGAAAGAAGAAACTATGCCTACTGATGCCTGTCAGTATTTTTATGAATGTGAAAGCTGCCACGAGCGGTTAAAGCCACTTCCAGGAGACTGCTGCGTGTATTGCAGTTACGGAACAGTGCCATGCCCACCCATCCAGCAGGGTAAATCCTGTTGTTCCAAAACCTAAGCACTTTAAAAAACAAGAAATGGTCAACTTCAAAAGCAGTATTCCGGCATTACCGGTTGTGGAAATTCGAAAGCAATCGCGTTCTACCAAAAGAGATTCCATGCACGTCACCAGGAGCCTTCTTTTGCCATTCTGGTTAGGGATGAAGTGGAAATACATCTTTGGCAGGCTTGTGACAGGGGCTGGAAATTCAGAAGTCTATTTCTTTTCCTGAGACCAATATGGAGCGGTGCTGAGACCTTCCTTGCCGGAACAGCAAGCTGCCGTGTCAAAGTGGAAGGGATTGATGAACTCTACCAGGAATACAAATCCCAAAGTGTCCTGCATGGTGAACATTCGGTTGTGGAGCAACAGCATTTGGGCCACAGGGATTTTGCAACCTTGGACCTGTATGGTAACCTGATCACGTTTTACCAGGAATATTAGCTTACCCTTTCAGAAAGTTATCGGAAACCAGTATCGGGCAGTTTTCTTCCGGGTTTGCAGGATTACAGCAATCCACACATTTTTTTACGCCATTGATCAGTTGATTGCGCAAAGCAAGCATATCCATAATCTTGGCATCCAATAGCTGCACCTTTTTATCAATCATTTCGCTGACGTTGTTGCAGGTGGCTTCCTTCACTTCTATCATATCTAATACTTCTGCGGATTCATTCAGGGTAAAGCCAAAATTCTTTAACCGCTTTATGGTTTGCAACCTCTCCAGCACATCATCAGAATACTCTTTATAGTTGTTATCCCGGCGCTGTTTTCTCCTTACAGCAATCAATCCCTGCTTCTCGTAAAAGCGGATGGCGTCCCTGGAAAGACCTGTTTTTGCTGACAATTCTCCTATTAACATAAAAATATTAAGTTTTTTCTTGACAGTGGACTATACTCCACGGTTTATATTTGCTAAAATATACTTATTTACATGATATGACAATCGTAAAATCAATACTGACCTTCTTGCTTGCGGGAATTTGTGAAATAGGCGGCGGCTACCTGGTGTGGCTGTGGCTGAAAGAAGATAAACCATTCTGGTACGGCATCCTCGGCGCAGTGATCCTTGTGTTCTACGGGGTAGTTGCCACATGGCAAACCAATAGCTTTGGCCGTGTTTACGCTACATATGGCGGGATCTTCATTGCACTCTCCCTGTTGTGGGCCTGGAAGGTTGACGGCTTCAAGCCTGATCGTTACGATATTATCGGGGCGCTAATCGCGCTGGTCGGCGTCTGCATTATTTTTTACGCACCACGTTCAATCCAACAATAATATGAAATACATCCTCATTATTCCGTTACTGACCCATTCGCTCGCCGGATGCTGCCAGAGTAAGCAAACAAAAGATACGGTTATGAAAAAGAAAACGGCAGCAGCCATCTGCACAGATCAATGTACCGACAACTGCGGAGAAACAACCGGGAAAACCCTTAGCTGCAAACTGACCAGCCCTGAAATGCAGCAGCGGAAAGCAACCGTGATTGCAAGCCTTAAAAAGCAGGTGATCGAAAAAAAGGAGCTTACAAATGGCTATTCCTATAAATTCAAAGGCACAGACAGTGTAGTAAATGAACTGGCAGACTTTGTAAAAACAGAACGCTTATGCTGCGATTTTTTTGACTTTGAGCTGAAGATCGCAGGTGACGCATCAACCGCCTGGCTGACGATCACCGGCCAAAAAGGGGCAAAAGATTTTATAAAGACTGAACTGGAGTTATAACCAGTTCAGTCGTTTATTTTGCTTGTCGTAACATCTCAGCAAATTCATTAGGCAAAGGACTATCTTCAATAGCTTTCGCTGCCTTTTCTATGTCATAGTCTAAGCGAATGAACTCAACAGACAAAGGATCACTGTTGCCATTAGGCTCAATCGTTAGTAAAACATAACATCCTTTAGAATTGCCATCCTTCGGCTTTCCAACCGAACCTGTATTGACGACGTGCTTTTTGTTACCTTTTTCATCAACGATCACTCTATGGTAAGGTTTATGGGAATGACCCACGCAAAGTACATCTGCGTTTGTCTCCTGCATTAGCTCCAACACATAGTCTTCATCAGTATCAATAAGTACATATTCATCAATGCTCCGGGTACTCCCGTGCGCAAGTACAATATTCAATGGTTTCCCATCTAACGAATATTCCAGACGTATATATGCAGGTAGCGTTGAAAGATACTTGCGGCCTGGTCCTTCAATGATGTGGTAGGCGTGTTTCTTACCGGGTTCTTTCAGGCTGGCATCTGTAGTAACCAAACCATTTACCTTTACATCGTGGTTTCCGGCAATACAGGGAACCTTGCGGCGTTGCATCTCGGCGATAATTTCGTTCGGCCAGACATTATAGCCTACAAGATCACCTAAGCAATAAACAGCATCGATGGGGCGGCTATCGAGATCTGTCAGCATTTCTTCAAAGGCCGGAAGATTTGCATGTATATCAGAGAATAAAGCAATTTTCATAGGTTATCCGTTTCGTAACATATCAGCATATTCATTAGGAAGGGGACTGTCTTCAACAGCTTTGGCCGCTTTCTCGACATCATACTCAAAGCGGATAAATTCTACACTGATGCTGTCTTTCACAATGACCGTGTTGTCCGGGTTTATGGTAAGGATCACATAACCACCCCTGGGGTCCTTATCCTTTGGCTTACCCACAGAGCCGATGTTGATCGCATGCCTGAAATGATCATTGCCCTCTGTTCCGGAGTTCAAAATTCGGTGATAAGGCTGATGGGTATGTCCAAAGCACATGATATCAGCATCGGCCTGTTCCATGATCCTGATAATACTTTTCTCATCCCGGTCTTCAAACAAGTATTCATTTACTTTGCGAGGGCTTCCATGCACAAACAGAATATTCCGTTTGTCATGGTTTAACTGATATTCCAGACGGATATGTGCTGGCAATGTTCTCAGGTAAGCACGCTGCTCGTCCTTAACAACCTCATTGGTATAGGCTATGGAAACCTTGCCCATCGCTTTTTCTTCGTCCGTCTTGTAAGCACATCCGCAATCATCACTGCTTCTACCAATGCCCCAATCGTAATTTCCTGCAATGGTTGGTATTCCGCGCTTGCGGATTTCATCAATGACTTCATTGGGCCAAATGTTATAGCCGACCAGATCGCCAAGGCAGTAGATGGCATCTGTGTTGCGTGTTTCCACGTCTTTAAAAAAGGCTTCCAGCGCCGGAAGGTTGGCGTGGATATCGGAAAAAAGGGCGATTTTCATCTTATATTTGAGTTTGTGGTACAGGATAGTATTTATTACGGAGCCAGAAGGCCAAATTTACCAGTGCAATTAATGCGGGTACTTCAACCAGTGGGCCGATGACGCCTACAAATGCCTGTCCTGAGTTGATGCCGAACACACCAATTGCTACAGCGATAGCCAGTTCAAAGTTGTTTCCGGCGGCAGTGAAAGCTATGGAGGCGCTTTGCGAATAATCTGCGCCCATTTTCTTACCTGCAAAAAAGCTGACCAGGAACATAATGGCAAAATAGATCACCAGCGGAATTGCAATCCGAACTACGTCCATTGGGATCTGTACGATCAATTCACCTTTCAGGCTAAACATCACTACAATGGTAAACAGCAGGGCTATCAAGGTTATCGGAGAGATAACGGGAATAAACTTTTTCTGGAACCATTCTTCACCTTTGGCTCTGATCAGCACGTAACGGCTGACCACACCCGCTGCAAATGGAATCCCTAAGTAGATACCTACACTTTTAGCAATCTCCGCAATGGTAATATTAACCTCCAGCCCTTTGATCCCAAAAAGTGGTGGTAGCACCGTAATGAACAGGTAGGCATACACACTGTAAAGCAACACTTGGAAGATACTGTTGAGGGCAATAAGCCCGGCAGCATACTCCCGGTTGCCTTCGGCCAGTTCATTCCAAACCACTACCATTGCAATACAGCGGGCAAGTCCGATCAGGATCAGCCCGATCATGTATTCTGGATAACCATGCAAAAAAGTAATAGCAAGAACAAACATTAAAATCGGGCCGATGACCCAGTTCAGGAAAAGGGATGTTCCCAGAACCTTCGTGTTCTTGAATACCTCGCCCATTTTTTCATACTTCACTTTTGCCAGGGGCGGGTACATCATCAGAATCAGGCCAATTGCCAGAGGAACATTGGTTGTTCCGCTGGAAAAGGAATTGATAAAACCTGAAGATGATGGCAGGAAATAGCCGATGCCAACGCCAATGGCCATAGCAAGGAATATCCAAAGGGTTAAGTAACGGTCAAGGAAGCTGAGCTTCTTCCGCTCATGTGCAGGAGCACAATTGTTTGCTGTCATAATAGTTTATCAGATTAAAGATTAATTGCAACATCCCGGAGCACAGCAGGCTTCGGCTGTTTCCAATGGTTTTTCCGCGTAAACGGTGATGCTGTAGACGCCCGTTCCACTGGCTTTGAAAGCTGCTATTTCCGCTTCATTCAGGTAATCTTTCAGGATATCATCCGGAATGGTAATGGCCTTTTCTTTTTGCAGTACTACGTTCTTAAAGCCCGTGGTATCAATCAGCTTCAGGTATTCATCTTTTTGTATTGCACCAGATACACAGCCCGCGTACATTTCTGCTGCTGATTTCAGGTTTTCCGGCAGGTCACCTGCCAGTACCACATCTGAAATGCTAAAGTGTCCACCTGGCTTTAACACACGGTAGATGTCTTTAAATACACCTGCCTTATTCGGCACCAGGTTGAGGACGCAATTGCTCACGATCACGTCAGCTACATTAGCGGTAACCGGCATATTCTCAATATCCCCCTGACGGAATTCTACATTGTGGAAAGACAGCTTTTCAGCGTTTATCCTTGCTTTGTCGATCATAGCCGGTGTGAAGTCGATACCAATCACCTTACCGGTTTCACCTGCCTCTGTACGTGCAATAAAAGCATCGTTACCAGCGCCACTGCCCAGGTCAATTACCACATCACCTTTCTTGATCTTGGCGAATTGAGTTGGCAGTCCGCAACCTAAACCCAGGTCGGCATCTGCGTTATATCCCTCCAGCTTGGTGTAATCTTCGTTCATGATGTTATATACATCGGTGG